>SMXE01000092.1 GCA_004357015.1 Caldithrix sp. | reverse complement strand
TCGGTATCAGCGCTGGCGCCATCATCGCGGCTCTGCTGGCAAACGGCTACACGCCGCATGAGCTTTCTGATGACATCCGGTTAAACAGGGACTCACCGGTCAATTTCAAACGTAAGAATATTTATAGTTTACCAGTTGCGGATTTCTTCCGCTCCGTCGCGCCGCTGTTCCGGCGCCTGCCGAGCCTGATTCGCTATGGTTGGGTCAACCGGCGCCATGCCACGTTGATGGACTTGATTTCGATTATGCAGGAATTTATCCCGCCGGGCGTCTTTTCCTTGAACAATCTTGATAAGTTTGTCGCCGGGGTTCTTTACCCGGAAGGCAAAACTAACGACTTCCGGAATCTCGCAAAAAAACTTTACATTCCGGCTACCAACCTTGACACTGGCGAGCGCTGGGTTTTCGGGGATGATGACGACACCGTCCCTATCTCTAAGGCCGTGGCCGCGTCCGCAGCCATTCCGCTTTTCTTCCGGCCGTTTAGAATCAACGGGCAGGACTATATCGACGGCGCCACGGCACAGGTTTCGCACATGGACATCGCTATCAGGAACGGAGCCAAACTGATCATCATCATTAACCCAACGGTGCCAATTTTCAATGACCGGAGCAAAAATTGCATTCCGACTTTCGACGGCAGGTGCGGCCGGCTAGCGGAAAAGGGGTTGGGTGCTGTCAGCGAGCAGGCGCGGCGTATTGAAACCAAAGCACGATTTGAACTGGGTTTTGAGCGATTCAGGCAAGAACACCCGGAGCTTGACTATCTCGTCATCCAGCCCGATGCATCGGATGGTTTTCTTTTTCTGCGCGGCGTAATGGAATACGATTCCCGGAAATCAATTCTACAATACGGTTACGAGACCGTGCGTAACCAAATAAAGTCGAACTTCGCTGTCTACAAGAAACTTTTTGAAAAACATGGACTCACGTTCAGGGAAGACGCGGAGGTGGAGGCTTAAAAAAGAAATGGCCAGCATCGCATGGCGATACTGGCCTCCCCCTAATCCCGCGTTACAAAGCTGTCCGTCAAAGTTGAGTAGGATTAAGGAACCACTCTAAACAACCGTTGTTGCTAATCTCCTAAGATTGGAAATTAAGTGCCTATTCTTGATCGGTTTGTACAGGACGCCGTCTGCCCCATGTTCCTGCACCCTATCTTCAAGCCTTTTGTCTTCGCTGTTCATCACCATCATGATTTTGAGATCGTTGTATTTTTTCTTCACCTTTCTTGCGATGTCTGCGCCGGTCTTACCGTTGGACTGTAAGTCCGCCAGATCATAATCGAGCACGAGAATCTCGGGCTTCGATTTCCGCAGGTAGTACATCACTGATTCGATATTCTCAGCAATTTCAACCTTATAAACATCGCAGAGGGCCAAATATATTTGCATTTGGGTCCCTAATTCTGCATTCAGAATCAGAACTTTTTTCATTGAAATAAACGTTGACCAAAGGTGCAGTTGCCAAGGATGCTCAAACAATCACACTATTAGTATGGGCAACTTCACGCTTTTGCGGAAAGGAGTTTGCAAAAAAAAGTTTTAACAGGATAAGTTTAACAAAATAAAATAGATATGGTGAGGACGAGATCAGGATTGCGGTGGCCTGGTCAGATTATTGAACCACTTCAGGCCGTAAAATGTGAGACACGCTGCCACTGCCACAATCGTTGGGTGTACATGGCCGTTCCAACTGTACCAGGACAGTTGCTCAGTGTCGATATTTGTGAAAAATAGCGCGAAAGCATTGTTGAATGCGTGGATGACCAACCCCGGCACGATACTGCCGCTACGCCAGGCACAATATCCGAACAAGAGTCCGATCACCAGGACCTGAAGCAGCCAGGGGCTCGGATGGATCATTGCAAAAATCATGGCAGAGATAAAGATGGCAAATGGTGGGTCAAATTTGCGTTCCAGGGCTTGTTGCAGCATGCCGCGGAACAGCATCTCCTCGACAACAGCAGCGAGCAGTACAGTCCCAAGAAATAGCATGACCCAATCGAAAAGGGTTTGTGCGCGAAACATCTCCAGAAGCATGGCCTCGTACTCTGCTGGCATCTCGATGAACGTTTGCACGATGCGGTCGAACTCATCCAACAGGAATGGCGCCGCGACAGCCATCACAGCGCTGGCCGCCAGAACCTTGAAGTTAGCCGGCCATAAACGCAATACGGTCCTGGAGTCATACGTTTTGGCACGCAGGTATAGCAGAGATGGCAGCACCAGAAAGAATTCGCCCGCTACCATTTGCAGGCTTCTGGCATAGAGTGAGGCGAGGTAAACCACCATTGCCGATAAGAAAAAACTGCCGAAGATGAGCAGTAGGATGCGCCTGATCTCCGGATGGCGCGGGAGTTCTGATTCCGGTGGGATAGTCAACTCGTCGATTTCCTCCTGAAAACTTCGGAAAGGATGATGCCGGCAGCTACCGCGACGTTCAGAGAGTCGCACTTCCCTTGCCCTGGAATTCGGAGCTTTGTCGTGACGAACGGACTCACTTCCTGACTTATTCCAGAGGTCTCGCCACCGAAAATGAGGGCGTTTTTCTTGCCGAATGTCGCCGCCATAAAAGGTGTGTCTCCCCCCGCTTCCGCTGCAAACAGAGAGTAGCCACGGTTTGCCAATTCGGATAGCGTTTCAGCGAGTGGCAGGCCGGAGACCACCGGGATGTGGAAAACCGCCCCCATGCTCGAACGAACGACTTTTGGATTCGTCCATTCAACGGAATTCGCACTTAGCAAGACGGCATCGGCGCCAAACCAGTTGGCGGTTCTCAGGATGGTGCCCAAGTTGCCAGGATCCGTGACACCATCCAAAATCAGCAAACAGTAAGGCGCGGCGGCGAGCAAATCACCGAAGTCGACGGCTGCCTTTCTCACAACGGCGATCAGGCCCTGTGGGGTTACGGTGTCAGAAAGGCGCTTGAGCCCCACTGCGTCGATTTCTTTCACGGTCAGGCCGCGCGCTGTCCAGTCAGCAATGAGTTTGCGGGCGCGTTCGGATGAAGCTTCCGTTGGCGAGAAGACAAGGCTTTCGATAAGTTTCCGGTAGGTTGCCGAAGCGACCAATTCCTCGCACAGGAGAAGTCCCTCCACGAGAAATTTCCCTTCTCGATCACGGTATTTCTTTTCCTTCAAAGAGGAAAGGTATTTTGTTTGGCTTTTAGAAATCAATTTTAATCGACCTGTGAATGGTTCCGACTTCGGGGCGGAGACTAAAGTGCGAAGTGAACGAAGAGGAGGGGCTTAACTCTGAAAGAACTTGTCTTCCTCGGTACCGATGACCTTGATAATGTCTCTGGGTTTCGAAGTGCTGATGAGACGGTCCCGGAATTCCTTTTTGTGCATAAGCCTGGAAATTCGGCTAAGCGCTTTGAGATGGGGTCCTGTCTTGTCCTGCGGGCCCACCAGCAGCCAGACCAACCGAACCGGCTTGTTGTCTAGAGAATCAAAATTGACCGGCTCTTTGGTTATGCCAAGAGCGGCGATGATGTCATCCACGCCGTCCGACTTTCCGTGCGGAATAGCGATCTCGTCACCGACGCCTGTGCTCATGACCGCCTCCCGGTCCAGGACGGCCTTGAGAATCTGATCCTTATCCTTCAGCTTGGCAGAGCGATCGATCAGCATGACCATCTCGTCGATTATTTTTTCCTTATCCGTGTTCTCTAGAGGAATTTTTACCCTATCCTCGGTGAGGATGTCCATCAGCTTCATCGCACTGGCGCTTTCATTTTTTTCCTATATTCTCAAATCGAGGATTCATCCTGAACATATAAAATAAATCGAACAATATAGCCACATCTTGAGTTAGTTACAAACATTTTTTGGCTAAATTCAGGGATAGGATCACGGCCAAATAAAAAAAAGCCAATACACATAAAGAATGTAATGGCTTCAAAACACGGGCGGGGCCGACGAGACTCGAACTCGCGATCTCCGGCTTGACAGGCCGGCGTGTTAACCAACTACACCACGGCCCCAAATATCACAAAGTCACTTGTGCTCTTGGGCGTTACCTTTTCCTGCATAAAGGATAGCGACCGGAATTAGAATGCAATAGCCGATGACCAGCAGCACAGGTGCCAATGTTAACGACAGGAAACCATCGACTGGTGGCTGGCGCAATGTCAGGTAGCCAACCAACAACACCAATGCGCTGGCGCCAAACAGCCAATAGTTGACTTTCGTAAAGGGCACGCTGGCACGCTTGCCCTGTTTGCGCACTCCCCTCGTTTTTTTTGGCTTCTTGCTTTCCATATTTTGCATCGCTTTCACAGGCGTTGAATATAGCCAATCAAAATCAGAGAGTCAAGATAAATGTCCCGACTCCATTCATATTTTTCACCCCAATGGATCGTTGAAGTCAATCGCATCTTGCGTATGTATTTTCGCAAACTTTCACTTTTTATTTTGATTTTTGTTTAAGTTTCTTTACATTTAAACAATTAGTTTAACCATACCATTATCAATACCATGCTGTACAATCGTTTGTACCCACATTTTCTGATAGCATTCGCTATTTGTGGTCTTGCCATCCCGGGCACTGCCAACAGCTCAAAAAAGAGTAAGAACCTGCTCTACGAGGTGAACATTCAGCACGCGGCCACCCCTCCGGTCCTGGATGGTACGCTCAGCAAGAACGAGTGGAAAGACGCGGCTGTAATTTACAACTTCACGCAAAAAGAGCCGATTGAGGGTGCGCCATCCTCAGAGCCTACTTTTGTTCTGGTATCTTATGATGACACCTATATCTATTTCGGAATTCGCTGTTTCGACCGGGAGCCCAATAAGATCGTGGCAAATGAAATGCGGCGCGACTACGATTTGTCCGAAAACGATTATTTCGAAATTATCATCGACACCTTTCACGACCAGAGAAATTCCTACTACTTCGCCACCAATTCACTGGGCGCGCGGCTCGATTGCGAAATCAAAACGGAAGGCACCCACCTCAACTGGGACTGGGATGGCATCTGGCGCAGCGCGGCCCGAAAAGATGAGTACGGTTGGACCGCAGAAGTGGCGATCCCTTTCCAGACGCTCCGGTTTGACAACGGGGAACATCTCACCTGGGGAATCAATTTTGGGCGCTTCATCCCACGAAAACGGGAGGAGGCATTCTGGTCACCAATCAGTCGCGACGACGACTTCAACAGTTCCGGAAAATACCAAGCTTCAAAATTCGGTACATTGCGTGGCCTTTTCAATATCAAACACCAGTCTAGGGTGAAAATCAAGCCATACGCCATCGGCGGCGCTGAAAAGAATTTTGTTGCCGACAACCCCATTGATAAAGAGACCGATGTCGGTCTGGATGCCAAAGTTCATATCACTACCAACCTGGTAGCCGATCTGACCATCAACACGGATTTCGCGCAGGTGGAATCGGATGCTGAAGAGGTGAACCTCTCACGGTTCAATTTGTTCTTTCCTGAGAAACGCGATTTTTTTATCGAGGGGCTGGACGTTTTTAAGGTGGGCGAGCAGGTGTCTTCGAATCCTTTCAGCCTGCTCTTTTTTAGCAGACGAATCGGCTTGCACAGAGATGTTGAAACATTTGAGTTGAAAGAAAGGCCCATCATTGGCGGCGTCAAAATGACGGGCAAGGCGGGGAGATATGAGGTCGGGCTGCTAGAGGTGTACACGGAGGACATCGAATACACGAACCTCAACAACAACCGCTTCAAGGTGCCGAAGACCAATTTCGCCGCCTTTCGGATAAAGAGGGATATCCTGCAAAGATCGTCCATCGGTTTCATGGCGTTGAGTAAAGATGAAGTCGAGGGCGGACATTACAACCGTACCTTTGCCATGGATGGCACCTTCAATTTTGACAACAACATAAACGTTTATGGCTACCTTGCCAAGACCAAGACCCGCGGTGTGAGCGGCGGTGATCTTAACGGCTTTGTCGAAGCGTCCTGGGGTTCAGACCGGTATTATCTACGTAGTTCATTTACAGATATCGGCAAGAATTTCAATCCGGAAATGGGATTTTTGCAGTGGACAGATATCCGAAAGTACAATCTGAGCATGACTTTCAGTCCCAGGCCAAAATTCCTCAACACGCGGCAGACGCATTTCTCGTACGATGTCGAGTACATTACGGATCACGACAATGAACTGCAATACCGCACGTTTCAGCCAGGCATTTTCAATGTCTTCAATAACGAGTCTTTCGTATTTGTTGGCCTGACAAATTACTATGACCGCGTGCCCGACCCCGGATTTTTCCTCGGGCCGGCATTGATACCGGGCGGCGTGTACAAATATAACGTCGCCGGCGCCAGTTATTCCTCTGATTTGAGCCGAAAGGTAGCGGGAAAGGTGCGGCTCGGCGCGGGATCATTCTATGATGGCCCCTTCTACAGTGTCACGCTGTCGAGCTTTTTTCACCCGGGCAAGAAGGTTTCTATTGACCTAAACTGGAATTGGAACCGCGTCGACGTTCCGTTCCCGAACGGCGAATTTACCACCACTATTCTGGCTGGCCGGCTCAACTACTCCTTTTCGCCGGACCTGTTTGTTAAAACGTTTGTTCAGTGGAATGATTTCAACAAACGTGTTGTCAGCAATATCTTGTTGAGCTATATTTACCGCCCGGGCAGCAATTTTTATCTGGTTTATAATGAGGAATGGGACACGGGTAACGGCGTCGATGTAGCTAATAGAACTGTCCTGGCAAAATTGACCTATCTGTTCAGTTTATAGCGTAGTTTGGACGAACGCAGAATTTGACTGGGGCAAAGTAGCAGACATCCGGTAAGAGTTCATTTCGAAGTAGAGCAAGATCACAAGATCGCCGATCAAGCAATAACGCAAGGCCCTGGCCTTGCGTTATTTTGCATTAAGAAGATTTCAGAGGGGGTCAGACTTTTTCTGACACCGACTTTGCCTGCATGAAAAGCAGGAGATAGTCGCGGCCGCCGGCCTTAGAGTCTGTTCCAGACATGTTGAAGCCGCCAAACGGATGGGCGCCCACTAAAGCGCCAGTACACTTCCGGTTCAAATAGAGGTTGCCGACGTGAAAGATCTCCTTGGCCTTATCTAGCTTCTCTCGATTTCTGCTGTACACCGCGCCGGTCAAACCGAACTCTGTGTCGCTGGCAATTTCCAGCGCATGGTCAAAGTC
The DNA here is from genome assembly GCA_004357015.1 of Caldithrix sp. Lineage (GTDB taxonomy): Bacteria > Zhuqueibacterota > Zhuqueibacteria > Oceanimicrobiales > Oceanimicrobiaceae > CR04bin15. Next base: position 1,588 of record SMXE01000092.1, on the reverse strand, counting down.
GCGTGCTTTAATGACCGCCAGCACCGGCGCAAACACCTCTTCCTGCGCCAACCTGGCTTTTGAGTCGATATCTGCGATGATGGTGGGCTGTACGTAATAGCCTGAATCGGGCCCGGACTCGCCGCCGAGAACGAGACGGCCTTCCTGCTTCCCTATGTCGATATATTTCAGCGTCGTTTCCTGGGCGGTCTCGTTGATGACCGCGCCCATAAAGGTGCTCTGATCCTCAACCAGGCCCACGGTAATTTTCTTCGAACGTGCAATAAGCTTCTCAAGAAACTCGTCGTAAATTGAGGCGTCTACTATCGCTCTTGAACAGGCGGAACACTTCTGCCCCTGAAAACCAAATGCAGCGGCAGCCACCCCTTCGACAGCCTGATCCACGTCCGTTTCGCTATCCACAACAATCGCGTTCTTGCCGCCCATCTCGGCCACTACCCGCTTGATCCAGATCTGGCCAGACTGTGGTTTGGCGGTCAGCTCGTTGATGCGCAAGCCGACCTCCTTTGAGCCAGTAAATGAAATAAACCGGATTTTCGGGTGGGTCACGATGTAGTCACCGATGGCCGCGCCGCTACCCGGAATGTAGTTGAGAACGCCGGCCGGCAAGCCCACCTCTTTCATGATCTCAACCAGCTTGTAGCCGATGGTCGGCGAGTCGCTGGAAGGTTTCAGAACAACGGCGTTGCCTGCGACAATGGCGGCACTGGTCATGCCGGTCAAAATCGCCAGGGGAAAGTTCCATGGCGGAATACATGCGCCGACACCGAGGGGAATATAAAACATCTCGTTCCTCTCACCAGGAACCGGCGTGACGGGCTGTTCTGCGCTGTAGCGCAACATCTCCCGGCCGTAAAATTCCAGAAAGTCGATGGCTTCGGCAGTGTCGGCATCGGCTTCGACCCAGTTTTTCCCGGTTTCCAAAATCATCCAGGCATTGAGTTCAAACTGGCGCCGCCGCATGACTGCAGCGGCTTTGAAGAGATAGTCAGCGCGCTCAGCAGCGGGTACGAAACGCCAGGTCTCGAAGGTCTGCAGCGCCGCCTGAATCGCCTGCTCCGCCTGTTCCTGCCCGGCCTTGTGGAAGGTGCCGATGACCTGGTCCTTCTGACAGGGATTGACCGACTTGAAAAGGTCGCCGGTCTCGACATCCTGCCCGCCGATGTAAAGTGGGTACACAGTGTCAAGCTGGCCCTTCACCTCTTCTATTGCCGCTTGCTGTTTCTCCCGGTTTTCCGTCTTCGAAAAGTCAGTTAAGGGATGATTTCTGAATTCTGAAATCATGTTATTCCTCCAGGTTAAATATAGGTCCGGAAACAAAAAGTCCCCGCGACTTTAGTAGCGAAATGGTCGATCTAACATAATGAATCATTCTCTACTTTTCAACCTGATTGTCACGAATGCGAAAATTATCATGTTGTGGCCGTGCGTCAAAATTCGTTTGCGAATGAAACCTGAATAAGTTAGTTTAACGCCATCTTACCTGCCACTAATCACCTAATAGCGGAGGGAATATGTTGAATTACGTCTGGTTCGGCCTTATGGTCGTGGCAATTGTTGTCGGCGCCATCAACGGAAAGCTGCCGGA
>SMXE01000091.1 GCA_004357015.1 Caldithrix sp. | reverse complement strand
ATGATTGAGTGGCGAACCTCAGAACGCGATACTCACCAGGCGCCGTAACTCCATTGGCGAGAGTGGCTTTTGGATGAAACCCAGCAAGTTGATGTTTTCTAACTCCGTGTTCAGCATGTCGGCGTTTGCTGCCGTGATCAGAACGGCTTTGCACTCCTGGTTGCGCTGCTTCGCAGCTTTCAATATATCAAGGCCGTGGACTTCAGGCAGGCGATAGTCGCTGATGACCAACTCGTACTCATTCTCCGAGATTTTTCCAAGTGCAGAGTTACCGCCATTCGCCACGTCGATATCAAAGTCGAAATCGCGCAGCGCCAGTTTGATCAGGGGCAGAAAAGCATCATCATCTTCTACAATCAATACTTTGTGGGTGCTCATTGGCGTATGTAGTTCCTGACAGTTGTTATGGTTGCTTAACTTATCATCGTCAAATATTCTCTATGATTTAGCGGGTCAGTGCCAAAACCAATTTTGAACTTGACTTTTTGTGATGTCTTTCATAAATTTCAGTTTCATAATATCTGTTCATAAACAAAGGAGGTTACAGATGAAGAGAGCAACCATTGTTTTACTGGTGCTGATGCTTTGCATCACGATGCCGTTGCTGGCGCAGGAAAAGGCGGCAGAAAAGGCGACGGAAACGGCGGACAAGAAGGAGATGACGGAACAGGCCGAGATGGCACCGCCGCCGGCGTTGGATGACGACTTCTGCAAATGGCTGGTCGGCGAGTGGGAAGGCTGGTCCGAAGGGCCCGAGGGTAAACACAGCGAATGGGAAAAGATCGAAATGGGATTGAACGGCCAGGTTCTGCTACGGGAGGCCGTCAGCAAAATGGACGATGGCGAGTACGCCGGTATGGGCGGCATGACCATCAATCCCGAATCCGGTGAGTTCATGGGATACTGGATGGACAACTACCGGGGTATGTACCAGGGCAAGGGCAAGCGCGAGGGCGACAAGCTGACAATGGAGTGGGAGGGGTATCAAGGCACATACACGAACGTTCTGGAAAAAGTGGACGAAAACACCTACACCACCACCTGGTCGTTCACCGATGCCGGCGGCAACACCAAGGAAGGCAAGTCTGAGATGACGCGCAAAGGGGCGACGACGATGAAGGAGTAGAAGTCGGGACATTGGAGTTGCGTTCATTCCCGGGGAGTTCGAAAACCCCGGGATTTTTTTTCTGTGAGGATGTTGACGCGCCGGAGAATATTTGACGTCCTTTTCTTCCCTTTTAGCCCTCCTCCTCTGTTCAAGTGATTGAAGACTGAAGCGCAAAGACGCTGAGAGCAAAATGAACGAGAATCCGAAGCAGTCTTTGGTTGCTATTCCGGGCTATTGGTGAAGAACCTCAGGATGCGTATGTTTTTTTAAGGCTTGAAGAGCTTGAACTTCAAATCCTTTATTGCTTTGAAATGTTTGGCGTTACTTGAAACAAGTGTCATATTGTTTTCTGCTGCGGTTGCCGCTATTACGGCGTCCCCCGATCTTAAACCTGAAGAAATCGTGTACTCCTCAATGTAAATCGCTGCTCTGTGACCAATGTTCTCAGTCAAGGGCAGAACAGTAAATCCATAAGACATAATGAAATCTCTTACATCTTTGTGCTGAGTTTTATTCATGGCGCATTGCAAGAGTTCCATGTACGTTTGGATCGAAAGGTGCCTGTTCCTGGATTTCTCCATCAACCTAACTGCCTTCTCATTGCCTCTTTGTACCCAGATGAAAATATCCGTATCAAATATCATCATATCGGCTCTTTCTTAAATCGTCGAGGGTACTCAGAACGGATTTTTGTGTGTCTGCAGACAACATGCCAAAAAAGGGATGTTCAGTCATCTTGCCGTGATGTTCCTTTTTGGCAGGAACAATAATTCCCTTGACCTTGCCGTGATAAAGCACAGTTACCTCCTCATTTCTTTCGAGCGCCTTAAGAATATCATTCATTTTGTATCTTAGATCAACTACGCTGGCCTTCATGGATGCCTCCAATTTATGTATAAAATTAATATACAGTTTTGTGCGTCAGCAGTCAAGAACAAAGTGGAGATTTCTATGGAAGAGAGGTAGCGTAGAGCGCACAGTCTACAAATTTGCTCTTTGCTCTACGCTTGTCGGATACCATTTCATCAACCAGTCCGAAAGTGTCGTGTGGCCAGGCTATTCCCGCCCTCAGCGCAGCAGCACCTGTTGACAAAGACTCACGATTTTAATATTATACATCAGTTGCTCTGCCCGGCCCGGCAGCGCAAAAATCAGCCCGGGCGCTGAGTATATGTCAGGACTTTTTGCAATCTAAAATGCCGATGAACATCACATTTCGCGAACTCGTTTCCCCCGAAGACCATGCAGCCTGCGTCGAGCTGCAAAGGGAAACCTGGGGCCGTAACTTCACAGAAGTAACCCCGCCGACACTGATGACTGTTGCCCGAAAAATCGGTGGCGTGATCGCCGGTGCGTTTGATGAACAAGGCAGGCTGCTCGGTTTTATCTTCAGCATCGTCGGCCTGGTGGACGGCCGCGTCGTGCACTGGTCACAAAAGCTCGCGGTCAGGAAAGAGGTCCGTGGCCAGGGACTTGGCATTCAGCTCAAACTCTACCAGCGCGAATTCGTGCTCAAGCTCGGCATCGAGCACATCTACTGGACCTACGACCCGCTGGTGGCCCGCAATGCGCACATGAACCTCAACCGGCTGGGCGCAACCATCGACAAATACGTCGTAAATATGTACGCCAGCGACACCGGCAGCGAACTGCATCGCGGCATCGGCACGGACCGGTTTCTGGTGGACTGGCCCATCGCTGAAAAGCGTGTTACGCAGGCCATTGCCCGGCAAACCAAAATTGACCCCAATGATTTTACAAATCTCCGGATTGTGAATACAGAAATGGGAACTGACGGGCAACCCGTTCCCATTGCAGGTGAGCTGCCGGAGCTGCCGGAGCTGCGGGTGGAAGTACCGCCGGATATCGAATCGATGCTGGTGAATTCGCCGGAGCGGGCAGTCGCATGGCGGGAGAACACCCGGCGGGTATTTTTGTGGTACCAGGAGCAGGGCTATGAAGTGACCCGTTTTTGCCGGCACGGTGGGCGGTGCTTTTATGCGCTGACCAGATAATATCTTAATGCATTGTGCATCCTGTCCCAAAAAGTTCGAAATGTTCGTGATCGATTTAATCCTTTACAGTTTTTTACTAACCAGGGCAGTATGATTCATATCCAACGAATAACGCTTAGAGAAATTCATCTGCCGTTGGTAGAGGCATTTCAGATTTCATCCGGTACGGAAACTACGCGGCGGATTTTACTCTTGCAGGTCGAAAACACCGACGGCCTCGAAACCTGGTCCGAGTGCGTTGCAGGGGCCCGGCCCAATTATTCTCCTGAAGGAATCGATACGGCCTGGCTCGCCATTCGGGAATGGGTAGCGCCGCGGGTGCTGGGGCAAACTTTCGAGAGACCGCAAGACGTGCATGCGGCGCTCAACCGCGACTTGCGCGGCAACAACATGGCAAAGGCCGCACTTGAAATGGCGACTTGGGAGCTGGCGGCGCAAAACAAGGGTGTGTCACTGGCGCAACTGCTGGGCGGCAAGCGCAGCGCCATTGCCACCGGCATTTCCCTCGGCATCCAGGACACTCCCGAAAAATTGATCGAAAAAGTGCGTGCGGCGCTGCACCTCGGCTACCAGAAGGTTAAGATAAAAATCAAGCCCGGCAAAGATGTCGAATACGTGGCGGCAGTGCGGGAAGCCGTCGACCCGGATGCGCCACTGATGGTGGACGCCAACAGTGCCTACACTCTCAATGACATCGCAACGTTGAAGGAGCTGGACCAGTTCAAGCTGATGATGATCGAGCAGCCCCTGGCGTGGGACGACATCTACCTGCACGCCAGTCTGCAGCCGAAGCTCAAAACACCCATCTGCCTGGATGAATCCATCACCAGCGAGGCCAAAGCGAGGGAAATGGTTGCTCTCGGCAGCGGCCGGATCGTCAACATCAAGCCGGGCCGCGTGGGCGGCTTCACCGAGGCCATTGCCATTCACGATTACTGCGCGCTGCAAGAAATCCCCGTCTGGTGCGGCGGCATGCTGGAAAGCGGCATTGGCCGGGCTTACAACGTGGCGCTGGCATCGCTGTCCAACTTTGTGTTGCCTGCGGACCTCTCCCCCAGCGCGCGCTACTGGGCGCAGGACATTGTGACACCGGAGTGGACCATGAACAAAGAAGGCATGGTTGCGGTCCCGCGCGACAAGATCGGCATGGGCGTCTCGGTGGATGTGGATCGTGTGGAGAACCTGACCGTACGCAAAGAAAGCATGAAAGCGCCTTGATGTACCCTCAGTAAAAAAAATACCGTGTCGAATCAAACCGCCTCCGAGGATACCCTTACGCAGCGTATTATTTCGTGACGATCGTTGCCCAAAACCGGGAACGTCATTTTGGCCAGATTGTCGATGACTTGGGAAAGCCAATACAATGATCTTTACTTCACTTTTGAACAACGAATTGCGGTCACGTCTCATTGCTCTGCGGCGCGACCTGCACCGGCACCCTGAGCTTTCTTTGCAGGAAAACCGCACCGCGCAAAAGCTCTATGATGAATTGCAACGACTCAAGCCGGTAGAAATCCGGAGGGTTGCCGGTACCGGAGTGGTCGCGCGCATCCGGGGGAAGGACCCTGGTGCGCCGGTGGTGGCGCTGCGAGGGGATATCGATGCTCTGCCGATTCTGGAGGCCACGGGCCTTGAGTTCACCTCCAAAAATCCGGGTGTCATGCATGCCTGTGGCCACGACGCGCACGCCACGTGGACCGTGGGAGCCGCCTGTTTGCTTGCAGAAAGGCCAGCCGCCGGAGATGTGCTGATCATCTTGCAGCCCGCCGAGGAAATCGGCAAAGGCGCCCGGGCGATTCTGAAAACAGGCGTTCTGGATAGCGTCGCCGCCATTTTTGGGGCGCATGTAGACAGCCGTTATCTCGTTGGCGAGGTCGTCGCGCAAGAGGGTCCGCTGGCAGCTTCGTCCGACACGTTTGAGATCGCGCTGCTCGGGCAGGGGGCGCACGGCGCACGGCCGCACGAGTCCGCCGACCCGATTGTGTGCGCAGCGGGCATTATTTCTGCGCTGCAAACAATTGTTGCCAGGCGGCTCAATCCGGCAGACGCAGGCGTGGTTACGGTCGGCAGCATTCACGGTGGCAGCGCGCCCAACATCATCCCGGAAACGGTTGAATTGAAAGGCACCATTCGCGCCGTAGACACCGGCACGCGTCGGCTGCTACAGGAAGAGGTGAAACGAATCGTGAAACACACGGCAAGTGCGCACAAGGTCAAGGCAAAGGTAACCATTCATTCCGGCACGCCGCCCATCGTCAATCCGCCGCAGCCGGTTTCATGGGCACGAGATGCGGTCGCAAACATGCTTGGCGAGGAAGCAATTGTACCGTTGGGCATGTTAAATATGGCGGGTGAGGATTTCGCCTGCTACTTGGAAAAAATGCCAGGCTGCTTTCTCAGAATCGGTGTGCGTGAACCGGGCGGCGAGGTCATTCCGGCGCATTCGCCGCAATTTTGTGTTGCCGAGGAATGCATTTTTGTGGGCGCCGCGGTTCTGGCTGAGACAGCCAGAGTTGCCTCCGAGACGTTGGCGAAACAGAATCCATAACGGCGATGGGGCGCATGGGCTACTCGTTGGGGGATTTGCCTACAGTTCATACTTCTCCAGAAATGCGTCTAACATTTCATTGAACGCATCCGGCTGGTCCATGTGCAGCCAGTGGCTGGTGCCGGGCACGCGTCTGAACGGCAGATTGGTCAGAACGTTGTGCAGGCTGTGAGGCGTATCATTCAAATCCGTTATGACACTCGTCATGGGCCCGTCAAAGCCCGCCAGCGCGGACACGATATCAAACTGCCGCATGCTTTCAAAAGCCCCGACAACGGCCTCCCGCTGCGTCGCCTCCATCGACGAAATCACACGCGTCTTGACATCCTCCTCCGAGTTACGCAGAATCTGGCTCCAGTAGTCGTGCATGACATCCTCGTACCGGTCTGACGTTACCATCTGCATAAATTGCTGCACCTGCTCTTGCGGCGCTTTTCTCTGGTCTCCGACAGGATTTACAAACAAAATAGCCGCCACTTTGCCGGGGTTCTCGCTGGCATAGGCCGCACAAACGCTGCCGCCAAAACTGTTGCCCACCAGGACAAGTTTTTCTAGTCCGTAGTAGTCCACCACTGCGGCCAGGTCTGATGCCTGCGCCCCCACAGAGTAATCCAACCCCGGATTGCACACCGATTTGCCGTGGCCCCGCATGTCAAATGCGATGGCCTGCCGGCTTTCGCTCACATGATGTATCTGCGCCAGCCACTGCTGCCAGTCGCCCGCCAGGGAGTGCACGAAGACCACCGGCAGTCCGCCAGCGCCGGCAGAATAAGTACATAACTTCCCTGACGGACCGTCGATCCAAACCACGGCTTTATCATTGGGCGTCTTTTCCGTGTACTCTTCTGAGTTTTGGCTGCACGTGAGATTTGCGGCGACCAGAAAAGATAACAAAAGTAAGTTTGGTCCAGCGCGCATGATCACGCCTCTGGTTGAATGAACCTGAGTTTGCGGGTGTAATGTCATTATTCTTTCGGCCATCCGGCCCTTGGCAGGAGTTTCCGTGAGCTCTATCCGGGTACAAGCGTGGCCATAAATCGTTCAGGTGGGCCGAGGACTGGCTGCTTTTTTAATATACAAGCCGCCCGCCCGGATGTCAAGAAAGAATTTTTAACCGCACCACAAAAAAAGGTCGCAGACGATTGGCTGCGACCTTTTTCTCAAGTCGTATCTACTGTTCTCCGCCCGCCGGGGGATCGGGAGGTCGGGGCAAGCCAGAGGGGCCATCGCTGTCCCCGCCGGAAAGCGCAACCATGGTGGCCACAGCACCACCCAGGATGCCGCCGCCGATGGCCCAGATCCAGGATCCGAATCCACCGCCTTTTTCCTGCCATTTCTGCTGCAGGTCGATCGATTGGAACCAGTCTTGCAAGATAGGTAGCAGCATACCGGAAGGGACTGCTTCGCCAAAGGTGCCGCCCTCAGTTGGCGAACCCTTGGTGGTCACCAGCAGACCTAGCAGGTTGCCATCTTTGTTCACAAGAGGGGCGCCCTCACAACCCGTAGCGTCATCCAGATTGAGTTTCAAATTCGTCTTTTCAGCGCTGGTTAGCTCAACGGCAACGGCGGACCAGTCGCCGATATCGGTGTGGCTGATAATTGAGTAGCTTTCTCCGACTATTGCCTCCGTCGATTTGACAATGGTCACCATAGGCTGCTCTGCCGGAAACTCCGTGATCGAGATGATAGCCAGGTCAAGATCGAAATCGATCCATTTGTCTACCACGCGGCCCAGCAGCGGGTCGGAATAATTCCTGAGAATAACGGCGACTTTATCCCGGCCGGCGACCATGCTGTACGACGTCAGAATGAAGCCAACACCATCCCGGCGTACGCCCACGATGACGCCGCTGCCAATTTTTCGGCCGGCATCGGAAACGATCTTAACGGTGGCCCCGGACGTTTTTTGATAGACGGCTTCTGACAGCAACGGAATATCTGTCTGCGCCAGCAAAAGAGAGGGTATGGTCCAGGCCAGCAAAAATCCGAGGAAAAATAAATTAGTCGATCTCATATTTGTACTCCAGCGGTGAGGGTTATTTCACAAGAAGCATTTTACGGGTTTGGGAAAATTCGCCAGCCTTAATTCGATATATGTACACGCCGCTGGCCACGGGCCTGCCACCGCGTTCCCGTCCGTTCCAGATAGCCACGTGGTAGCCGGGTTCGTACTGCCGGGCATTGACCAGCGTTGTGACTTCCCTTCCCAGCAAATCGAAAACCCGAATGGTGACGCGCTCTGCCTGCGGCAGTCCAAAGCGTATCGATGTCGACGGATTAAATGGATTGGGGAAATTCTGCGACAGCTCGAATGTCGTGGGGATTAAATCGGCGATGTCAACCAAACCCGGTAGCGCGTCTGCGTGGGCGACGACAAGTTTGAAGCGCTTGCCGGCGCCGGCCTTTCCCGGTGTAAATTCAAAACCACTGTCCTCCCGAAGGTTGCGTACGACGTGCAGTTTTTCATCCACCAGCAGAATTTCAAGCGTCGCTGGCACCGATTCTATCCCTGAGAACTCCAGAAGCACCGGCTCTTTGCTAACGTTTGTTCGTATCTCCAAATCCCAGCTTTGTCCATCCTCAAGGCCGGGACGAAAGTCGGTGGTGTAGTGCGCCGCGAACTTGGTCCAGTTGTCGTGGGGAAAATAAACGGATATGAAATCACCGATGGGCGGCGGTTCCGGTTGGTCCAACCTGTCCCACTCCAGAGATGCCCGAGAGTCGATTCCAATAAAATTGATGTTGTCGCGCGCACGGCCGCAGGCAGCTTTGATTTGCACCTGCCATGCCGCTTCCATCGCGACTTTGGCCAGGCTCACACTATCTTGCTGAAACTCACGTGGCGGAAAAGTGAGGATCCGGTCCTGCTCTTCAAAATTGAAGATGAAGTAACCCTGGTAGGGTGCAAGCGCCTGTGCCGGAAGATACGTCCCCTGAAACGTGACAGGGTCGCTTGCCAACGGGAAACCGCTTGCCGCCTGAATATCCTTCCATCCCACCTCAAACGCGAACGGATTGCCCACCTGATTCCAGCCCGGCGCAAGGGAAACGCTGAAGCTGGAATCGGCTCGTATGGAGACGCCCGCGCCAAAATCGACCGTGTGGTTGCTCGCTGAAATATGCCAGTAGGCATGTCCCGGCTCAAAAGTAAAGGTAGCCGCAGTGAGAGAATCCCGTTCCACGTTGACGCTGTCGCGGAAGGAGAACAGCCGCCAGCTTGTAGTATCGTACGGGCTGTAGCCTGAGGCTGCGAAGATTGAATCCGCCAGTGGCTGACGCAGCAGGTTGGGAGAAGAGACCATTCTGTAAGAGCCCTGGTCGATGCTTTCCTGTACAGGCCTGGTCTGGACGCCGGCCTCAAAATTCACAGTGACAAAAATCGTGTCCTTGGCGCTGGTCCCGCCGAGGCTGTCGATGGCGCTGACAAAATATTCGACGCCGCGCTCGGTGATGAAAGCCGAAGGGATATCGCCACGGAACGTGTCCGCGGCTACGGCGACCATTTCGTCAATCTGGAAAGCAGACGCTCCGCCCATGCGGTAGTTGACAAGAACGCCTTGCACGCCGCTGACGTCCACCGAGACTGCCATGATTGAGAGGGGGTCGCCGAAACTGGCCTGTGTGACTGCAGCAGATTGGATTTGAGGCCCTGCAGCTTCCGAGATGATGAAGGGTTCGCCAACAGTGTTGATGAAAGGTGCTTCGCTGGCCGTAACTCGAATAACGCACTGGTCAGAGGCAGGTCCTGTCACCGAGTCGAGCGTGACTTCGTTGCCATCCGGGTTCAAGTTTGGTAAAGCAGCAAAAAGTGTCTCAAATTGCTGCCCGCCGTCGCGGGATAATTCGATATTGACACTGTCGAGCTCCGGCGACGCAACCCATCTGATGGTTTGGACGCTGCCGATTTCCCAGTTGTCCGTAGCGCCGGGAGAAAGCAGCGCGGTCGTTCTGAATTCCCCCAATCCGCCGTTGACGTTGACGCGCTGGGCATAAATATCTGAATCGTCACCATTCCTCAGGTCTTCCCACGCGATGATGGCGCCGCCGAGCCCATCACCCATGAGCACCGGGTTCTTCTGGCTGTTTTGCGCGGTGGAAACCGCAACGCCGCTGGCGTCCCACAGGAGTTGCCCTGCGCGGTCCACAGCCTGCGCAAAAATATCCTGATTATCATTGCGGGCATCCACCCAGGCCACGATAGCCCAACCGAAATCGTTGGTGGTTGCCACAGGTGTGGCCTGTCTTGCAGAACCCGTGGCAAGCATGACATCGGCCGGCCAAGCCTCACCGTCGTTTGTCACCCGCTGAATGTAGACTTGCAAATCGTTTTCCCATGCGAGGTACGCGCCGCCTTCACCATCCGGAGCCATGGCGACATTTTGCATCGTGCCGCTTACGGTGTTGACCTCGAGAGGCGCGACGCCCCAAACCAGAGAACCGGCCGCATCCAGCCGCGCTACCACGATGGCATCGCCCGGCGCACCGCGTTTGATCCAGGCCACGATGGCGCCTTCGCTGTCATCTGAGACAATTACAGGAGAGGTTCCGGGTTTGGCTGACGCTCCAATCAAAAACTCCCCATTTGCCCAGGGAGTGCGGGCAGCCAGAAGGCCGCTCACGTAAACAGAAGTGTCGTTGCGTGCGTCTAGCCACGCGGCGATGACGCCGCCCCCCAATGCCGGCACCACGGCTGGCCGCCGGTTGGGTTGCAGTCCTTTTGCTGTCTCGTTGACGATTTCCTGTGGATCAAACCGAGGTTGTCCGTCGGAGTCGATGAACTGGACGCCAATGAGGTCATTGAACCCTGAATTGAAATATGACGCCGTGATGATTTCGCCCGAATTATTCAAAAAGATAGCCGGCGATAAGTTGTTTATCTGGTGCGCCAGCGTGGCGATGGGCCACTGGGCATTGCTGTCGAGATTGAACCTCTGAACGAAAATCTCACGTCTGGAACCGTCCCTGCGCTCGTCCTGCCATGCTGCAGCAAAACCATCGCTGCCCAGGCTAACCAGCGCCGGGGCTTCCTGGTCTTCGATTGCGGTCTCGAGTGCAGAACCATTGGCGGCCCATACGGATTTGCCGGCTTCAATGATTCGTTGCGCATAAATATCAGAATCGCCGTTTTTGCCATCGGTCCAGGCTATGATAACGCCGCGTCTACTGTCACTAATAATTGCCGGAAGGCTCTGGTCTCCGATTCGGACGACTACGGCATTGTTCTGGCCCGGGTCTGTTGACCACTGCGCAGTTGAGTGATTTGCAAAAATCAGATAAAACAAGAAAAAACCGAAAAAAAGCATCCTCGTCTTCTGGTCAACTCTGTTTTTCATTTTGCTGTCCATAATATGGGTCGGTTGTGATGGCATTGAATGTTTGCTAACGGCAACAAGTATAACCTATTCGCAATAAATTGTCAATTAATATTCGAGATTGTTTAGCAAGTTTAATAAGTTCAGTATCTCTGGTCTCAGTGGCAAGTTCATGAATAATGCAGGCTTGGCTAATTTGCCAACATGATTCTCAGATTGCGGCGCAAATCCTCGTGGCGCGTCATTTCATTATAATGGATAACGATATCCGCTTTGCCGTCCGCGTTTAGGTGCATGGCGCGTACCATTTCGCCGTCCTGCGGCAACTTGACATTGATCCTTGCACCCACACTTGAACCAAAAATATTCTTCTGGCTGCCCCAAAAGATGACCAGCATTTTTTCTTCCAGGCTGCTGAGAAGATCCGGGAAGCCATCGCCGTTGAAATCCGCTATGTCGTACACAGGTGAAGTGGCGCCGCCGCGAAAAGTGAACCTGACCACCATGCGGTTTTTCAGGTCTGGCTTTGAGGGGAAGAGACCGTCCTGGCGCTGCAAGTAGGTCTCCGCCTGCACGTCCACGCTTCTGGACAGCAGCATGCTGATGATGTTCTTTAGACCGACCTTAACGACCGCGCTGACCAGATCCTGTCTGCCATCGCCGTTTAAGTCCACAACATCCAGCACGATCTGCGTGCCGCCGGGCGTCACAATTTGGTCGGGCTCATCCCTGAAATAAAAACCATGGTCGTTTGTAGAGTCGCGCTTTCCGAAAAAGATTCTTACCTGCGTTTCCGGATTCATGATGCTTTCTTCGGTAGAAATGCGCGTGCTCACTGCGTCGGGCACGCCATCATCGTTCATGTCAACGATGCGCATGAGAAAAGTCCGCACGCTTTCGTCGCCGAATCGAGTTCTTTGCAACTTAGCGCCCGGCCAGATCTTGCCCAGCCGGATCGGGATATTGTGGTGGCAAGTGGCGGAGAAAAGGCCATCTTCCGCCTGGCAAAAGACCACGAGGCTGTCGCGGTAGACGCCGGTAAGATCGCGACGTCCGTCCGCGTTCATGTCCTGAAAGAGTAAATACGGTGTTGAGTAAACCGCATTTGCTCTTGCTCCTACGGAGAATCTGCTGTCGTAGAATCCCGAGTAATTTGCTTCACAAACAAGTGGGATCGTGTTGCGGCGCCACGTGTCGTCCGCGTTGCGGTGGTAAACGTCACATTGTCTGATCTGCGGCATGAAAACCTCATCGCGGGAATCGCCGTTGAGATCTGAGACAAAATCCAAACTGAGTTGCGAGTCGCCGCCGGGCAACATAAAGATGCTTTCCGTTTCGAACAGTTCGTGCGGGGTCAGGTCAAAGCCGTTTTCGGTGAAGCTAAAGTAGCGCACCCCGCCGCTGACGATGTAAACAAATTCCTTATTTTGGTCGCCTGCCACATCTCCGATGTCGAACAGGATCGCTTGTTCCGGGAGACTGAATTCCTGGAAGGGCCGAGTTCGAAAGCCGACCGAGTCTTGCAGAAAAGCGGAGAGCCACGAACGTTTCCGGCCTTGAGCGTCCTCTCGCATCAGCAACAATAAGAGATCTTTGCGGCCGTCGTTGTTGAGGTCTTCCACATGGTAGCGTATGAGCTTGCCGGCGTAGCCGATGTCAAAAGTGCGGAAAAGGTCTTTCGGGACCGCTGAAAACGGGCTGACCAACAGGATAACCAGAACTGTTATGGAAGGTGAAACTGCTTTCATGGGCTGAGCCGCTATAAAATTAGCCGAACCTAAATTGAGCGATTGGTTCTTGGCAATTAGCTTTTAGTTATGATTGAACGAAAACTGCTCTGTGCTGTCATTCCGCTATATTAAAATGCAAATGCTTTATAAAAAAATATCAAATAACGAGAAGTCAAAGGCCAAACGCATATTTTAGGTCTAAATATAGAGACTCGCCTCGCTTAACTCAAGCAGATTCTGCCCAAAAACATGATCCGAGTGTTCCGGTTACAGAAATGAAATACAATTGGGGTAGTTTGGATAACCTCTGGCGAGGATCTGTTCGCTTTTAAATCAGTTGGGCAGAAACTTACCATATCGGTACGTTTCAAAATGGTACAAGACGGGCCGACCCGCTTAGAAACTACGCTCTTCCCGTACAAAATCTTAATAAGATTTTTTCTGGCATGCAACTTGCAAAGAGACCGTGCACAAATCGATAAACTTTGTCATCTAAAGGTTCATACAACACGAACACGCATCTCGTGAATCGCTGGATAGGCGGCTTAGGACTTCTTCTCGGCATTGCAATCACAGTTTCGCCTCACAGCACTGGCAAATGCCAGGATCTTAAGCCAAAATTTCAAGCAGGGGCCACCACCGGGGTTTCTTTCTACGAAGACGACCTCTCATTTGACAGCAGTCCGTTTGTCAGGTTAAGCGCTGGGTATCGCATGTCTGATTTTTTTCAGCTTAACCTAGCGTTTGCAGTCAGTCCCACCCAGCAGCGTATCGCTGCAGCAGCATCCGAGTTGACGACCGACGTTAGTGTTTTCACCTATTTTCTCAATGTAAAGCTCAGCAGACAAGAACCACTGCTTTCCCGTTTCAGGCCTTTCGTGAGTCTTGGCGGCGGCGGCATCATCCTCGACCCGGCGGCGGTGACATTCGACCTTGGCGGCGGACAGACGGTTCGCCTGGATGCCCCAACGGATCACCGGTTTGCTGTGTTGATCGGCAGCGGTGTCGGTTTTTTAATCTCCCGCACGCTAGAGCTGCGCATCGAATACCAGCGCATCATGCATGACGTGCAGCGTGTGCGCGACGATGCTGTTACGACCGATACGGTGACTGCAAATCACCACCTTTGGGGAATCGGATTGTCCACGTCATTCTAAACCAGTTCAGGACGTACAGAATTTTGAATCCACTGCTCCGGAAAGCCAGCTTGTTTCTGGCCATTGTACTCGTATCTATGATCAGTTCAGCTAAAATTACATTTGCCCAGCGCGCAGTCATTGCTTTTGACGGCGTCAAAATCTACTCGCTGCCGATGGTGGACGATTCGCCCGCCGCAGTCATGATGAAAGGCGACACGGTAAAGGTCCTCGGCCAGCGCGGCGAGTGGGTGAAAGTCGCTTTCAGCGACGGCCGGAAAGGATGGATGCAAATTCAGGTACCTGGTGCAAAAGCGAGCAATCGACACAGCCGCGTTCACGCTTCGGAACAAGACGGTCATTCAAAATCGCCGTCTGCCTCTAACGAACTCGCCAGCGGCAAGAGCACAAATGGCGGTAGCGAGCAGGGGACAAACGGCAATCACGCCGGGAGCGGCATAGAGCCGGACCTCGTGCCAGACCGCCCGAAATCGCAGTTCGCCGACACGCAGTACCGGCGATTCGGCTACTCATTTGGATTTGGCCTGCTGGAGACCGATTTCACCTACAACTGGAAATTCCTGTTTCACTCGACTCCGCGCCTGGCACTGGAAGGCTCATTCAAACACGCACTCGGCCAGGCAGCAGATTCCTATTTTATCATGGTGAATATGGTGTATCTTTTAAAAGAAAATAGAAAATTTCTGCCATATTTGACCGGCGGCGTCGGGGTGGTCAACACGGTTCCGGAACGCAGCATCGACACGGGTACCGTCTCGCACATGGCAATCAACCTTGGGCTTGGCGCCCGAAAATATTTCAGGAAAGATCTGTCAATTCTGTTTAACATATCCAACTACACGATCTTTGTCGGCAAGGGCATTAACAACTTCAAAGAGCTTACGGTTGGATTGCTGGTCGGCAAATTCTGGGACTAAAACATGGAGATTCGCACCTTGAAAAAAATATCTGCCTCATTGTCGCTCCTCTTCCTTCTGGCGGCTGCCTCAGTCGGTTCCACACAAAATTCGCAACCTGTGCATGAACTTTTTCCTTATACCGGGTTTTATGCGCCTGACCGATTCCAGAACTCGTTGAATTTCGGGGTCCGCTATGAATACCATTTCGAGCAGCGTTTATCGTTCGGCGCCACGCTGGGGTTTGCCAGCGCTGGCCAGGACTATTTTCAGCAACTCGGCTTGCCAGCGCCGGAACAGGGTAGCAGCACCGTCATCTACTACAACGGGCGTGTGACACATTCGCGGCCCATCGGGAGTGTTATCCCGTACGTAACCGCGGGACTGGGCGTTACGCGACAGCACTCGGAATCCAATCTGACACTTAGCATCGGCATCGGCACCAAGTTCCCAATCGGAAAAACGACTTACTTAAGATACGAAATCAACGATCATATCTTTTCAAGCGGTCAGGGCAACAACTCCTGGACCAACAACAACATCGAGGTCGCGCTGGGTGTTTCGTTCTTTCTGCGATGAGGCAAGAAAACTTTCTCTGTTCACAATTTGAATAGATCACAGATTAGTTCACCGTCAGGTCTCGACGGAAGCCTGGTAGGAAGCAGGGCGAGGTTTTTCGCTGAACAAAGACCGGACATGGAGTAAACACACAACTAAGGAGGGCATCAATGAAGGTACTCCAGACACCGCTCAGAAACAACGAGCGAGGGAAAAAACTGATCACCGGGTTCCTGAAATCCGGACTGGCCGCTGTTTTATTTGTGGCATGCAGCGGCGGTGTGCCAGACGACTTGATTCAGAAAGAAGCGCCGTCCGGCATCATTTTTGTAAAAGCCACGCGTACAAGCACACTCAACAGGTTTTCTGCCGGAGGCAACTTGTTTTCCCTCATTCCGGCCTCACCGGACGGGAAGCTCACCAATCTTACCAATCTCACCGATGGCGATGTCAGCGATCCGGAGATCTCGTATGATGGTTTGAAAGTCCTGTTCTCAATGCGGAAAAACAGAAACGACACATTCAGCATTTATGAAATGAATATCGATGGTACCAGCCTGAACCAGCTCACAAACCACCAGGACAGCGATGACCACGATCCTGCCTATCTGCCAAACGGCAAGATTGTCTTCACCTCTAACCGGCCGGGGTTTATTGATGAGTACAACAGGCAGGAAGCTGAAGTCCTGCACGTGATGAATGCGGACGGCAGCAACATCGAATGTATCTCATTTAACGCCAGCGATGACTTCGACCCAATCGTGATGGCAGACGGCCGCATCCTTTACACGCGCTGGGAGCATCACGGCCCCATCAACCGCTTTCCGCTGTTTTTTACCCATCCGGATGGTAACGGCACGTTCACATTTTTTAGCCCGCACAACATGCGCACTTTCTTTCATCCGCGCGAACTGGCGGACGGGTCGATTATCGCGGTGCATTCCGGTATGATTAATGGCGACCGCGGGCCGTTGGTGATCATAAAAGATCCTTCCACTGCCGGTGAGCCGCTGGAAGACGGCGCGGTGATCAATATCACCCCGGACATAGAGACCAGCGGTCCGCCGTACGAACGCGGCGTTTTCAAGTATCCGCACCCGCTGCCGGACGGCCGTATTCTCACTTCCTATTCGCCGCGGTTTGGTGATTTTAAAGACGAGAATGACAACGTGATCGAATCCCTCGAACCGGACTACGGCCTCTACACTATCAGGTCCGATGGCAGCGACCTGCGGCTGCTTTACAACGACCCGGACTACCATGAGTTTGACGCCGTGGTCATCGGAGATCGGCCGGTACCGCCGGTGAAACCTTCTACCCTTGACCGCAGTCAGGACTCCGGTGTTTTTACGGTAGAGAATGTCTATTTCCGCCAGGACCGGGACGGCCAGCCACGGCCGGATCTGTCGATTCAGGAAGTCAGACAGGTCATGGTTATCGAAGGTATTCAACGTCCCAAAGACGATCGTGGTACCATCGGCAGGACCAACTTCGAGCGCAAGCGCGTCATCGGCGTGGCGCCGGTGCAGCGAGATGGCTCCTTTTCGATCCGGGTGCCGGCGAACATCCCCATCTCGTTCAATACGCTGGATTCGTTGGGGCGCGCCATCGTCATCAAGCGGAATTGGGTTTCAGCCCGGCCCGGCGGCGAGTTCCCCAAGTGCACCGGCTGTCACGGCCCGCGCGGCATGGATTCGGGCAACCCAAACCCAATCGCTGCAACTTTACCGCCCACCGATCTCAATGTGCCGGAATCGCAACGGGTAGACGTGAGCTTTGGGATGGGGATCGAGCCGATCATTGCGGCGAAGTGCGTAAGCTGCCACGGCGGCGGCACGCCTGCCGGCAACCTGAATCTCAGCTTGGCCAAAGATGTCAACGAACCTTTGTTTTCGCTGGCGTATCAGAACATTTTCGAAATGGACAGTTTTGGCAGTACGCCGCGTTCCCGCAACAGCAAGCTTATCAACCGGCTGCTGGGCTTTGAGCCCTTTCAGGGAGCGGGCCGACACCCCGATCCCAATAGCGCTGATGCGCTCACCGATGATGAACTGAAAAAGTTCATGAATTGGATCGACCTGGGCGCACAGTACCGCTAATTGAAAAAGGAGACGAGAAGTGAAGTTGCTACCTCTTTTAATTCTGCTTGGTTTTCTGATGCAGGCCAGCCTGGCCAAACAGCCGGAGCCAGGTGCGAAGGCCATCGATTTTTCACTCAGATCATACCGTGGGGACGTCGTGAAGCTCAGTGACCTTCAAGGCAAAGTGGTTCTGCTGGATTTTTGGGCCAGTTGGTGCGCGCCCTGCCGCGAAGAGCTGCCTTACCTGGATGTTCTGCGCAAAACATACGGCAAAAAGGGGTTGGTGGTGGTGGCGGTGAACATCGACAACAGGCCGCAAAACGCCATCGATTTTCTCAACAAGTATTCCATAAAATTGGATCCGTTGTGGGATAAACGAAAAAAGGTGATAGCCGCATACGACGTTTCAACCATGCCGACCACCTTCCTTATCGATAAAACCGGCATCATACGGTTTGTCCATTCCGGTTTTGAGGCGGAGCAGTATCAGGCATACAAGCAACAGATCGAATTGCTTCTGAAGCAGGGCAGAAGTGAACGTCGAACAACGAGAAGCTCGTCTTCTAAAAATGGTTCGTGAAAACGGAGGTGATCATTCATGCGTGATTTCATATTTCTTGTCATTTCAGCCATTTCAATTCTGGCCTTCGCATATATTTTCGGTGGCTGCGCGGTGGTCAAGCCTTACGAGCGTGAAAATTTGGCTGACCGGATCATGGACTTCGACGCGTTCGGAGAGGAGCGCGCCATGGAACGCCATTTTCTGGAAACGCGCGAAGGCAGCATCGGCGGCAATGGCGGGGCCGGCGGCGGCTGCGCCTGCAATTAGGTGTGTGGAGAACCTAACCGGAAGTCTGAAATGAAGAAAGCGACGATCAAAATTCTGGTGTGCATTCTCGTGTTTTCACACGTCGGGCTCATCTTCGCGAAGGAGAAAGTGAGCGTCCGCACCAACGTGTTTACCGACAACACGGGCACCGAGGTGCAGTCGCCCGCGGTAGAAGTCGTCAAAAGCCTGATCGGCAATCTGCAATTGCTGCTGCGCTACAGCCTGGACCGGATCGAAATACCGCCTTTGCGCGGGCTGGCCGCCACCCCCTCGCCAACGGACGGTGTCACCGGCGCTTCGAGGCCCGTGGATGATGACAAGCCAGCCGACGAATCGTACACAAAAGATCGCAACGAAATTAACGTTGGGATTGGGTTGCCGGGCATTAGCGGCAGTTACTACTACAGCACAGAAAACGACTACATCGGCAGGATGGCCACGGTTTCCGCGAATGCGGACTTCAATCAGAAGAACACCAACCTGTCGGCATTCTACAGTTACGGCTGGGATGACATTGACCCCATCGGTGCGGACACGTCTCACACCAGAAAATCACACAACGCGGATGTTGCCCTGACCCAGGCCTTGAGTCCAAACATGATCGGCAGGGTTGGCGTGGACTTTTCATACGTAGATGGATTTCAGAGCAATCCTTATCGTACGGTGAATGCTGGTGGCCAGATTCTTGCCGAAAACCACCCGCTGGCAAGAACGCGGGCCGCGGTGTTTTTCAAGCTGAGCAGGTACTTTCGCACGCAGGCGGCAGTAAACGTTGAGTACCGCTACTACCGGGATGATTGGGAAGTGCGGTCACATACGCTCAACGTGTTTTATCACCAATACTTCAGCGACAAAGTTTTGATTCGCTACCGTTACCGTTACTACGACCAGACACAGGCGGAATTCTTCAAATCCAGCTATTCACAACCGCAATCCTACATGACTTCCGATTACAAGCTGGAGAAATTTAATGCGCATTTGTTTGGTTTCAAAATTGAATACAAACTGAAAGACCTGGTCAAGGATGGCTTCCTGTCCTTCATGTCGGTCGCGACTTTTGAGGGCAAGTACGAACGCTACTTCACTTCAAACGACTTCACGGCAGACATCTTTCAGTTCGGATTGGTGTTTAACTACTAAATCAAGGGAAACAGTCATGAGAATAAGAGCAGCACTAAAGATCATTGCAGCATCGTGTCTGTTAATATCTTCAATGGGGTTTTATTCAAACAAGAAATCGGATCCTGAAGACCTGGGTCTGCACTACGCAAAGGTGGATGACCGAGGACTCGTCGAATTTGCAGTAGACAGAGTATGGCAAAGTCTCCGCAAGGGCGATGTGGAAGCCCTCGAGGCCACCATGACGCCGGATTTTGTTGAGCGCAATTTCGACGCAGACGGTAGTTCCACAAGCATTTTGCAGGATTTTAATAAGAATGACATCTTTGAATCAATTAGTTCACATTTGCTGCCGAAGATAAAGTTAAGGACATTTCGAATCTCTTTGAAGGATGAACTGGCAATCGTCTCCGGGCGCATCGTTTCCCCCAATACTGACTCGAAGGCAGAGATCGAATTGACATTTCGCAAGATAAACAAGCAGTGGAAGTTGACGCAGTCGAAGGGTCTGTTCGGACAGATCGCAGCCGCCGCAAGCCCGGCGGGTGAAGACGGTGCTTCTGACTTCTATCAGATCTTTGCAGAGAAGAGGAACGATTCGAATCAAACGCTCATCCGCAGAGACCTCAGCAAGGGACACCGCATCAGCAAGCTGACCAGCGCGGTCACGAGAGACAAACTCGACCGGCAGCTTTTTAGCAAACCCTACTCGGGCGTGCTGTTTTCTTCCGTTACCCAGCTCGAAAGCGCTCCGTTCTTCGCGGCCAGGTATGTGCAACTTGTGACGGACCCGGCCTGGAACCGGATCGTTTATGGTGATTATGATGGCTGGATAAAGACGTACAGCGGCACCGACTCGCAGAAATTGAATCGTCCACACGGCATCGACCGGGATGTCAACGGCAGAATCTATGTTGCCGATACGGGCAACAACCGCATTGTGGTATTGCAGATAACCGGCAATGGTGAGTCGACGCGATTGGAGTATGTGTTTGACTTCGGCGCCGGGCAGCTTAACTTGCCTTACGATGTCGCGTGGGATGACGCGGGCACGCCTTTCGTTTCTGCAGACGATATCATCTGGATTGCCGACACAGGCAACAACCGGATTCTGGGATTCGCCGCAGGAGATGAAAGCGCGTCATTGCGCTACAGCTACGGCAGCGCCGGCAAATCTGCCGGTTCGTTTACGGGCCCCAAAGCGGTGGCCGTGGGCCGGTTCAACGGCGTTTCTGATGGCTGCCTCTACGTTGCCGATACCGGAAACAGGCGAATCGCCAAGCTCGTTGTTGCAGAAGGTGGGTTGCAGTGGAGCAAGGCGTACAGCAGCAAAGAAGAGAGTCAGTTTACTTCGGTGGACGTCGACCACTGGGGAAATGTTTACGTCACAGACCGCAGCTACCGGGAAATACTGAAGCTTTCATCGGACCTGCAACCCATCGCAACCATCCAGGGCGAGGGGGACGCCATTGTCGACCCTGTTAGCTTTCGCGTCGTGTTCGGCCGCGTTTTCGTTGCAGCAGAGAACCGGAACTACTGGGCCGGTTACGACCAGGCCATGACCCTTGAAAAGTGGTCTGAGCAATCCGGAGCGGAACGGTTTCAACTGGGCGTGGACTTACAGAGCTTCAATGTCAGCTTGAGCCATGACCTCGACCGGATGGTCGTCAACTCAACCTTGACCGATCACGGCAACGTGACCCTCTCGATTATCGACGACCGCACAGATGTGACCGTGCGTCAAATGCCGCTGGGCTGGATGATCCCGGGCGACAAAGAGTTCGTCTGGCAGCGCCGCGACGATCTTGGCTGGCAAGTTGAGCCAGGGTACTACCGTTTGCAGCTTTCGGCTGAATCGAGCTACGGCGCCGCGACAGTGATAAAAGAAACACCTGAGTTTTATTTGCCGCTGTACTATCACGAAGACAGCGGTTCGGATACATATCGCGACGCACACCTGGTGCAGGGCGTGCGGAGCGCTGAGTGGGGCGACGCTCCATCTCAGACCATTGCGCACCATCCCTCGGAAGTAATCTACCGTTTCACGGACCTGAATCCAAGCGTTGATTATGAAATCAAAGCCGAATTCCTCAACGAGGCAGGCTACTATCTGAAGCAATCGATCATCGTCGATGACACCCGGGTTTTGGACGGCCTGGAGGTGCCAGTTGGACGGAAGAGCGTGGATTGGTTAGAGCTTCCGAGGGCTACTTATTCTGATGGTGAAATCAATGTCCGCATCAGCAAAATCGCGGGCGACGGCGACGCCCTGATTTCGCAGCTCTGGCTGCGGGAGGCGAATTTCGACCCCGCAAGTCCACCGGTTCTGCACGATGGCGGTTCGCAGGTGCCAGAGGCATTCAGCCTGTCGCAGAATTACCCGAATCCGTTCAACCCGAATACCACAATCCAGTTTGGTGTGCCGGCAGATTTCAACGACAAGGTAACGCTGAAAGTCTACAATATGCTGGGCCAGACGGTGAAGGTGCTGGTCAACGAGCAACTTCCGCCGGGAAGGCACTCGGTTGTGTGGAACGGCAGAGACAAATTCGAGAAACCGGTTTCAAGCGGCGTTTATGTGTACCAATTCAATGCGGGCGACTTTGTAGAGGTCAGAAAGCTGATTCTGATGAAATGATCGGTGAGTGGCGACGCCACGGACAAGAAACTATCTGTAAAGAATCCCCCTTTATCCCACCCACTAATTGAGCCAGAGGCCCGGGTCACCCAAGACCTGGGCCTTATTTTTGCGGGTGATCAGACATTTTTTCTGTTTGGGCGTCAGTAACGCAGAACTGTGAGACCAGCGGGACTACGATTGACAGCGGGTGTCGTAGCGAGTGTACAAGAGCGAAGATCTCCTAGCGCTGCAGAGCCGCAACTAAAGATAAGCCACTGATTCGCACGGATTGGGCACGGCTAAAATGAGTTTAGGCGCATAGCGCCAACCATCGACAAAACTTTTGTCGATATGACAATGACTAAGTTTAAAACATATAAAGTCAAGAAAAGTCAAAGTAATGTTATTGGTACTACCAAATGCTCCCTGGTAGATTCTGCCATATCAGTGTTCAATCCGTGTGAATCCGTGGCTGAAAATTTAATACACTATTATGCAGGCTGCTTAACAACCCGCAAATAGGGCTTAACTGTTTTCCAACCCTCCGGGAACATCCCTTTCGCCTCATCATCTGATACCGACGGTACGATAATGACATCGTCGCCATTTTTCCAGTTGGCAGGCGTTGCGACTTTATGCTCGACGGTTAATTGCATGGAATCGAGCACCCGCAAAATTTCATCGAAGTTACGACCAGTGGTCATTGGATAGGTCAACATCAGCTTGATTTTTTTATCCGGACCAATGATAAAAACAGAACGTACGGTTGCGTTTGCAGCTGCAGTGCGGCCCTCGGATGTACCGCTTTCCTTTGCCGGTAACATATTGTAAAGTTTCGACACGGCCAGATCCGTATCTCCGATCATGGGAAAATTGACGGCATGGCCCTGGGTTTCTTCGATATCTTTGGCCCAGCCCTTGTGGTTTTCCACCGGGTCAACACTTAAACCGATGACTTTGCAGTTACGCTTTGCAAAGTCTGGCGCCAGACCGGCCATGTATCCCAGTTCGGTGGTGCAGACCGGCGTGAAGTCTTTCGGATGCGAAAAGAGCACCGCCCAGCTATCGCCTATCCATTCATGAAAGTTAATCGTGCCCTCAGTTGTGGCGGCCGTAAAATCAGGCGCTTCATCATTAATTCTTAAACTCATTTTGTACCTCCCTTAGTTTTTCTCAAGAAAGATGATCAATAATGTCCACAATAATAATTTTTTGATTCGCATGATACTCCTCCTTTGAGATTATGACTTTGTCTTTCTTATCTCGAATGTAACCTTTGTCTTTGCAAAAAACAACGCATAAGTATGCGGCTTTTGGGTGTGCCGTTGCCGGAAATAATTATCGTGATTAGCAGCATTTATTGGTGAGACAACGCATGAATATGCGGTTTTGGGATGTACCCTTACCGGTCAAATCAGCGCACCAGCAGCATCTTGCGCAAAAGTACTTCACTGCCTGCTTGCAGCCTGATGAAATAAACGCCGCTCGCCAATCCACCCGCATCAAACGAGACGGCGTATTCTCCCGGGACCTGACGTTTATCCACCAGCGTCACGACTTCGCGGCCCAAAAGATCATATACTGCTAAGGTGACCTGTTGCTCGCGAGCCACGGAATACCTGATTGTAGTGGCCGGATTGAACGGGTTCGGGTAATTTTGATACAATGCAAACGCTGTTGGAATTGAACCTTCATGTGGATCATAAACGCTGGTCGGAGTTCCTTCAACAATGGCGACGGCATGGAGCAGATTCTTCATCGCCTGGGAAGAGGCTTTGCCCCAAAATTCCTCGCCAAAGGCGCCGCCGGCCGAAATATCAGCGAGCAGGTTCATGGCCAGGGTCTTGTACTTTGCTTCGCCGGTTAAATCGTAGGCGTAGGCATAAGTGCCCGCCATGAGTCCCTTACCATTCCAGAAAACCGTACCATCCGGATTGTTTGGATCGCGTTCAGGTTGGGGCGATTGACTATTGTCCGGAATGGGCCAGAAATTCCAATACTCTTCCTGCCCAGGACTCTTGCGGGCGTAGTTATCAAATAGATCGGCCAGAAGCGCGAACTTATCGATGAGTTGCTGCCGTGCTGGATCCGATGGTGAGAATTCCTGAATGTATTTCCATAAAGCATCGGAATAGAGCGCCATCATAAAAGTTTGTTCCGGCACCACCTGGAAGCCACCTTCT
>SMXE01000090.1 GCA_004357015.1 Caldithrix sp. | reverse complement strand
GGCAATGCCCGCTTCAAGTCTTCGACGAGTCAGGCGCCACGCGAATGGGAATCCGGCGAGTTTGGTGAAGAGAAAATTCTTGAGTTGGAACTGAAGTTGATAGCTGATGTCGGGTTGGTGGGCTTGCCCAACGCCGGTAAGTCAACGCTGATTTCGAAACTATCCGCTGCCCGGCCAAAGGTTGCGGATTATCCGTTTACAACATTGCAGCCCAATCTCGGTATTGTCCCATACCGGGAGTTTGGCAGTTTTGTGCTGGCCGATATTCCAGGTATCATCGAAGGCGCCCACGAAGGGAAGGGACTGGGCCATGAGTTTCTTCGTCACATCGAGAGAACCAAAGTGCTGGTTATGCTGATCGAGTGCACGAGTGAGGATGTCGCCGCTGACTTCAAATTGCTGCAGGAGGAGTTGATCCGCTACAATCCGGACTTGCCGTCGCGGGTACGGGTCGTTGCGCTGACCAAAATGGACATTTGTTCTGAGGCCGGTTCCGACGCGCCGCAAACACTTGCCGGAATTCCGGTTATAGCAATTTCGAGTGTGACAGGAGAGGGATTGGCCGAGCTCAAAGATTTTATCTGGACGCAGTTGTATCCTGAGGAGGTTTCGTAGATGGCGCTGAGGGCACAAGACCACCCTGATCTACTTCGTTTAAGTGCTGTACCGGGCGTCGGCTCTAACAGGATACGCAGTCTCATCGGCCGCTTCAGAGCCGCTTCGAGGGTTTTCCGTGCATCGGCCAGCGAGTTGATTTCCGTTCCCGGCATTGATAATAAGACCGCAGGGGCCATTCTGGGTTTTGACGGTCGGGATTTTGCTTCTGAGCAGTTGAAGAAAATGGCTAAGGTCGGTGCGAAACTTGTGACGTTCTGGGATTCTGAATATCCGGAACTTCTCAAACAAATTTACGATCCGCCGGCATTTTTGTTCGTGCGGGGCAGTTTGGCCTCATCTGACCGCCACAAGATTGCCGTCGTAGGCTGCCGCCAGCCGAGCAACTACGGCCGGCTGATTACGGAGCGCATGGCGTCCCGGTTTGCTCGCAGCGGACTGACAGTGGTGAGCGGCCTTGCCTATGGCGTCGATACCATTGCGCACGCCAGCGCCGTGCAGAGCGGCGGTCGCACCATAGCGGTTTTGGGTTCCGCTCTCGACGTCATTTACCCGGCTGAAAACGTTCGGCTAGCCGAGAAAATTGTTGAGCAAGGCGCGCTCATATCTGAATTTCCGTTCGGCACCGGCCCCGACCGAACGAATTTTCCGAGGAGAAATCGCATCATTACGGGGTTGAGCCTAGGCGTCGTGGTGGTTGAAGCGGGACAAAAAAGCGGTGCACTGATAACGGCGGCTATCGCCCTGGACCAGAATCGCGAAGTGTTTGCCGTACCCGGCAACGTGGATAGTCCCAAGAGTATCGGCACAAATAGTCTGATTAAGCAGGGCGCGGCGGTAGCGATTTCTGCCGACGACGTTATTCAGGAGATTGCCCCACAACTTGGGGAATTGGGTCACGAGCACATAGCGCCGCCGGCCGTTGCGGATTTGAGTGCTGAGGAGCGCGTGGTCCTCGAGATGCTTTCAAATGAGCCTCTTCATATTGATCTGCTGGCGCAGAAGTGCGAGTTTACCTCATCGCAGGCGTTGGCAACTCTCCTGACGCTTGAGCTAAAAAATTGTGCCAGGCAATTGCCCGGGAAGCTTTTTGTGCGGGCGTAACTGAACCAAAAACCTAACGCGCAATGCGCTCTTTCGGCACACCGAATGGTTGATACAGGTGACTCATCTGTGCGCAAAAAGCAGTTGACTTGCCATCAAAAGTTTAGTATATTTGCTGTCTCTGTGATGCCGGAGGGCTAGTCTAATTGGTAAGGCAGCGGTCTTGAAAACCGCCGGGTTCACGCCCTTGGGGGTTCGAGTCCCTCGCCCTCCGCTGAATTAGACAAAAATAAGATGTTCTTTTTAAGGCATTAATCGACAATTGTCGATTCCGGAGAGGTGGCCGAGCGGCTGAAGGCACAGGTTTGCTAAACCTGCGTAGGGGCAACTCTACCGAGGGTTCGAATCCCTCCCTCTCCGCATTTTTTTGTCCTTTTTCATTTCAGTTAGTGGAAAATGTCTATTGGATTCGAGAAAATCAGAGTAAGATTTGCACCAAGTCCTACTGGTTTCCTGCACGTTGGCGGCGCGAGAACGGCCATTTTTAACTGGCTGTTTGCACACAAGACCGGCGGCAAATTCCTTCTGCGAATCGAAGACACCGACGTGCAGCGCTCAGGGCTTGACGAGGTGGATGCCATCATTCAGGGATTGCAATGGCTTGGCCTGGACTGGGATGAGGAAATCATCTATCAATCACAAAGACTGCAAATCTACCGCAAGTATATCGATGAATTGCTGCTAAGCGGCAAAGCTTATAAATGCTTTTGCTCTAAAGATGAAATCGAACGGCAGCGTCAGAAGGCCGCCGATGAGAAACGGGATTTTCGCTACCGTCTGAACCGTACCTGTCTGAAACGTAGCAACGAGGAAATAGTCGCTTTCGAAAGAGAGGGGCGGCTGTTTGCCGTTCGCTTTAAATTGCCCGAAGGCGAAACAGTGTTCACAGACCACGTGTACGGCGAAATCAAGGTTGATCACCAGCAGCTTGACGATTTCATCATCCTGCGCTCCGACGGCTATCCGACCTACCATTTCGCCGTCGTGATCGACGATTCGGAGATGGGTATTTCGCACATTATTCGTGGCGACGATCATCTTTCCAACACCCCCAAGCATATTCTGCTCTATGAAGCGCTTGGCAAGCAGCCGCCGGTTTTTGTGCACGTTCCGTTGATTCTCGGCCCGGATAAGCAGCGGCTGAGCAAGCGGCACGGCGCCACTGCGGTCGGTGAGTACGAGAAGGCAGGATACTTACCCGAGACCGTTTGCAATTTTCTTTCTTTGCTGGGTTGGTCTTCCGGGGACGACCGTGAGATCTTCAGCCGCGAAGAGCTGATCCGCGAGTTCAGCCTGGAGGGCATTTCCAAAAAGAGCGCCGTCTTTGACGAGCAAAAACTGGAGTGGATGAACGGCCAGTATATCATGGCGCTCAGCGATGAGCGATTGTTGGAGTTGGTGCAGCCGCGCCTGATCGCTGCGGGCCTGCTGACACAGGCGGACATTGAAAAAGATAAAGAGCGCATTTTGAAAATCCTGGCACTGCTAAAGCCAAGACTAAAACGCCTCTCCGAAGTGCCGGAGATATGCAGCTACTTTTTCGAAAAACCTCAAGCGTATGATGAGAAAGGGATGCGGAAACACTGGAGAGCAGCCGATGTTGAGGAGAAGTTGGAGCGGCTTCGGACCGCTTTCGGGAAAGTGACCGATTTTACCACCGCGGGGCTGGAGCCAGTGTTGAGAGAACTGTGCGAAGGGCTCGATCTGAGCGCCGCCAAGTTGATTCACCCTTTGCGACTGGCGCTTACCGGGCGAACATTTAGTCCCGGCATTTTTGAAGTTATGGCGCTTCTGGGCAAAGAGGTTGTTCTGGAACGCATTGCGGCCGCCATCGAATTTATTCAAAAAAATCCTGTTGAAGTAAACGCGTTGACTTAGTATATTCGCTGCCTAAAACTGGGGTGTCGTCCAACGGCAAGACACGCGACTCTGGATCGTGGAATCGGGGTTCGAATCCCTGCACCCCAGCAACTTCCCAATAACCGCCTCGTAACTTCTCCTGATGCGGAGAACATGCATCCCTTCTTTCGCGCCCACCGCCGTGCGCTTTTTTGTTTACTCATGTAGATAATATTTGTACCTTGCTCTGCAATTTTCTTCAATAATGTAAGATAAATGAAGACAGACAGTGCCTTTCGTTTAATCACAAAGCTGCAGCAACTGCGACGTCTTGCGGAACTTTCCAGGTCTGAGCGGCTACGGCTTTTGTATTATGGTGTTGTTTGGCTGGGTACGTTTGTGTTGCTTTTTCTTCCGGCGACATATTCGTTCGGACGCACGTTTCCAGTGATCGTCAATATTGTTTTTCTGTTGTTGTTTGTTGGTGAAATACGGCGCGAACTCTCTCCTCCTGTTGAACTGCTTGTTGTCGCTCTCCTCCTAGTTTTCCTCTTGGATGGCCACCTGCTGGCATCCCCAGATGTTCTGAAAACCACCCTGATGAAGACTGCTCACCTCCTGCTGCTGGCCGGGGCTGTGCTGAGCTTCGGCCTCTTGCTGGTTGCAAACAATGATGGCAAGAAAGGCGTCATCATCCGCTACTTACTACTGTGTTACATCAGCATTCAGTTTCTCGAAGGCGACAACGTCCTACTCACGCTTCTTGTTCATATCGTATTGTTTGTCTTGTTGCTCCGTCGGACAAGCTGGCTGGAGGAATTAACCAAGTCCGAATGCTGGGTGTACTGGTTTGCAGTGATTTTGGTCTTGCGTGGCCTCTGGGGATTCGACCCTTTCGAGGGCGTGTCTGTTGCGGACGTCTCCAGTCTGCCCCTCTGGTTTGCTCTTCCCCGTTTGCTGTTTATGATGGTTCGAATTTACGTCTTTGTACTTGCAGTAAAGATCCCTGTGGTGCTGGTGTACAACTTCGCAAGCTTGTCGCGCAAACTCAAGATATCGAGCCTTTTTCAGTCAACCATTCCACAGTTCATACAACTGGCACTTTTACTGGTCATATTTTATCTGTTTGTCGCAGGTTTGCAGGCGGAAAAGGTGCGCAGCGCGCTGAAACGCACAATCGATCAAGTCGCCGCCGGCGAGGCGATTGGGGTGAGTTGGCTGGTGCTGGCTGACGCAGGAGGTTCTACCCTTTTCTTTCATGGGCTTGAGTCAATCGATTTGCCAGCCGATCTGCCCGGGCGCGGCGTACTTGCATTGCAAAAGCGTCGTGGACACAGCGGGGCCGGTGACGACAGCCATCTTGTGATTTTTTCCGCGACAGATTCTACCACCGTTTTCGTGAAGCTCGATTCGGCATTTCTAAATCTGGTTGCAAAAAGCACTTCGCTGCTTGCGGGATCGTTTCTGTCAGTAGACATCTACTCACCGCCGGAATGGGAGGCCTACTCATACGACTATTTGGGCGGGCGCCTTGCATCATCGAGGTACGATTTTTCCATCTTTCCCCTTGGGTTGAGCGTTTCGCACAGTCAGAGCCTGCTGCATGCGCCGCTTGCAGATCTGGAGGCTCCGGATTCATTACTTGCGAGCCTGTTCGATAGAAATATGCGGGGTAGGCGCAGTTTGATCGCCGGGCGTGTCGTTGCGCCTGTGTTCAATTCAAGCTCCGAGTTTCTTGTCATAGATGTACTTCTTACTCCCGGCATAAATATTTTGACGCCGACCTTGTTTGGTTACGTCGGGCTGCTCATTCTCATTTATTTTCTGGTAAATATGGCCGTGACGCGCAGGATGGTAAAATTCGGAACCGAAATCAACCAGATGATCGTGCAGAAATTCGACCAACTCAAACGCGGCATCCGTGAGATTTCCTCCGGTAATTTCGATTACAAAGTTGCCATTGAGGGCGAGGACGAGTTCGTGGAACTCGGGGAGCATTTTAATGAAATGGGCGTCAAACTGAAGCAGGCGATTTCGGAGGCGCGCGAGAAAGAACGCCTTGAACATGAATTGACGCTTGCGCGACAGGTTCAGCTCAGACTGCTGCCGACGAAAATGCCCGATGTGCCTGGCTTTGAAATCGCGGCCATGCTCTCCACTGCACATGAAGTTGGCGGTGATTTCTATGAAGTGTTGCCGCTGGACCGAGAGCGTTTTCTGATCGCGGTCGGCGATGTTTCGGGCAAGGGGACATCAGCGGCGTTTTACATGGCGCAGTGCATGAGCCTGCTGCGTTATTCTCTCCAATTCACCCAAGACCCGAAAGAAATTGCCGTACGCATGAATGAGTATTTTTCGTCCACAACTGTGGACAAACAAATTTTTGTAACCGCCACGCTGGGGGTTCTGGATGCAAAGTCGGCTACCGTACGCCTGGTGCGCGCCGGACATACGCCGCCCATTCTTCTGCCGGGCGACGCTTCTATGGAGGTTTACGAGTTGCAACCCGCGGGTACGGGCATTGGGTTTCAGGTGCACTCCGGTGCCTTTGCTGACTTGCTGACAGTGAAGAAGATCAAGTTGCAAAGGGGTGACACCCTCGTCTT
>SMXE01000089.1 GCA_004357015.1 Caldithrix sp. | reverse complement strand
TTGACATCCAACTCATCCTGTTCGATTTCTATGATGTAGGCAGCTACATTCTCGACGGGTGTCCAGGTGATTTTCAGATCCTCGGTGCCCACGTTCTCTGCTTCCGCCCCGGGCTGAAGAAAAGAAACCGTGGCTGGCAACTTGTAATTTAGGGTGGACTCGCCGTGCAGTTTGTCACCGGCTGCCGTAGTTCCGGTGAAGTTGTACACTCCCTCCGGGTAAGCCGATTTCAGGCGTTCGACATCCCCCGGCTCCGGCGATTCGAAACGGAACTGTCGGATGCCTAATGTGGAAGCGTCGGGAGCCGTGAAATCGATGACGGTGCGGCCGTCCGGAGAAACCACAGTGAGTTTCGCCAGTCCCGCATCACCGCTATCGACCTCGAACACGACTTCTGCATCCCCGTCCGTTGCATTTTGTTCGAAGTGTATGCTTGCAACCGGAAAGGTTGCAGCTACCTGGGATGCATTACCCCTCCCTGCCTGTGTTGGAACGGAAGAACTCACCAGTAGCGTCAGCCCCAAAATCAGCGTTTGTCTTATCATTCGTTTCCTTTGTCAAATTATCGGATCTTAACCGAAAACCCGCTCAGTCATGTCATTACGGCAATCCTGGTCTTACAGCATGTCGGCACAAGCCTTTCCGGCCGAAATTCCCATACATTACCTAATACCTTAGTAATTAATGAAGCGCAGGTAAATTTTCAAAAAATCAGAAATTCCATTATCAACAATGGCTGTTAGAATGTACAGGTTCTGTTTTAATTATGTTAAGTCATCTTAAAAAAGAAACCTGAACCGTAGCTGAAAAGCTGCCGCGTTGGTTCGGAAACATCGCTATGCGATTATCGTTAAATTTTCAGGCTGACAGCTATTTACCACAATCATTAAAAAAAGAAACCAATTCAAGAAGTTGAATATTGAAACCGAATCCCTAAGAGAAAAAATAGAGCCAAATAGCTGATTAGACTTCATTGGCGAAAGGTGTTTAAACATGACGTTTTTTGAAGGTATACTGCTCGCCCTTTTATACTGCACGTTCCTTGCATGGCTGACTGCTAATGCCCGAGCAGAGAAGATGAAGAATGAACGCAATTTTTTTAAGCGCAAGTGCACGAAGCAGCAACAAGCGCGGATAAAAAACACGCCACTGATTGAAGGCGATGAGTGGAAAAAGATTTGTGGCTACGAATGAAGCGCGCACACGAACAGCGATGCGATCCTCCCGTGCAAAGGAATAATTGCTAGACCGCCGTAGAATTTCCATACACAAAATGTCATTCCGGGCTTTGTCCCGGAATCTCCTCTGCTGTGTGCTGAACTCCTGAGACCCCGACATTGCAGCCGGGATCTCAGGGGTTTCCTAACACTCTAACACCGCAAACACTGCCTTAAATCCGATCCGTTCACTTCTACAATCTAACCAGTGCATTCAAACGCAAGCGCGAAACGAAGTCATCATCCGTATCGCCGAACGGTAGTTCTTTCCGCTTATGAAGATACCAGGTCAAATTCAGGATTGTGTTGTCAAGCGCGACGTAGTCGATGGTTACGGTATGTTGCTTATAGTTTGAGGCAATGGTTGTATTATCATGCGAGAAAGCTGTCAGGACTGCGTCCGTTTCTAGCTGAGCGTATCCATATCGGAATCGCAGATCCTTTTTTTTTGACGTCTTTCCGAAAAACACGTCAAAGGCAAAGCCCTTATCCTGGTCCACTTTGGCGCCAAGATTCTTAACATAATCCCCGACAATGCGAATGGGATAATGTTCATTAAAGCCCGGCAAGTCGATTTGTGCGATGATATCCAGCAAGTCGAAATCCGAAACATAAGCCGATCGTCCAGGGGTCAATATGTTTGTGCGCGTGTCGCCGGGACCGGCTGCGCTCAAACCGGCGATAGTGTAATCGAAATAGCCACCCGCCAGTGAGACTTTCACGCCTGACTCCGTATTAATTGAAAGGGCAGCCTGACCGCCCCACATATAGCTATCTTTGGCCAGGGTCTGCTCATCTACAATTAAGTAACTACCGGTGAAGGTTGGCGTTATTTGCCCGGTGTTCTGGAAGGTGTATCTTGCCGCCAGGCCCTGGGGATTGACATCGCCGTCCCAAACCAGATCGGTTCTCCGGAAAGGATTTGGAAATTTACCGCCTGTCAGAAAGAGCCCTTTGTTCCGGTACTCGGCATAAAGACGATCCAGGCTAACCTGGAGGTCGTTGACAAAACTGCCGAGCGTAACATCGGTTGAATTGGGGTCGTCACTCGAACCGGTGGTTAAGCGGGCGCCCACCTTGATCATGTCGTTAACCTGTTTTGTGGCGGCTGCACGAAGACGAATGACCTGGCGGTTTCGGGCATCCTCGTTGTCCGGCAAAGGCGGGCCGAGTATCTGGTTGGAGGTGTTTTCATAACGCAAGCGGAAATCACCAGAGAACTTGAAGGCTGACTGTTTGTCATCCTGTGCTTGTACATGAGAAACGAAATCTAAAAAAATAACCAGCACGAACAGCACGCAAACTGTATGCAAGATAGTTTTTTTAAACAACATATTTTGTGTCCCTCATTGTCAGTAAGTGAAATGTCGAGTAACTATTGAGCTGTTGACTTTTGGCTGTTGACCTTGAGCTTGCTGATAAAGTTGTCATCTTTCGTTCTTTGTTTAACCGATCCAGAATTACTTTTATATCTTCATCCGAGATGATAAGTTACCATGCCGATGGGCTGAAGCAACCCATCGGCATGGTAATCATTACCTATGCGAATTTCAAATTCGCCATGTCTACGTCAGTTGCGGCTTGGGCTTCTTCGCCAAACCGCAAGTAAAGGCTGGGCACTACGAACAAATTGAGCAAGGTCGAAGTGATGAGGCCACCCAGAATGACGACTGCCATCGGATGTTCGATCTCGTTACCGGGAATTGAACCGGCAATCACCAGGGGCACCAGCGCCAGGCCGGTAGTGGTCGCGGTCATCAATATGGGCGCCAAACGTTCCCGCGCCCCGCGTAGCACCATCGAATGACCGAAAGTTTCCCCTTCATACTCTTGGAGGTGCTTAAAGTGATTGATCATCAAAATGCCATTGCGGGCGGAAATCCCTAGCACCGTAAGAAATCCTACCATCGATCCGAGCGAGATGACACCGTCGCCAAGATAAGCCGCAATCACGCCGCCAACCATGGCCGATGGCAAGAGCAAAAAGGAGAGCGTCGCCAGACGCGCGTTCTTAAAGGATGTGTGCAGTAGGAAGAAAATGGCAATAGCGGCGATAACCGCAAAGATGAGCATTTTCCTCTGCACCGCCAGGCGCTCCGTATACTCGCCAATTAATTCCGGATAATACTCATGCGGAAAATCGATTTTCGCCAGCGCGGCCTCCACATCGGCATATACCGAACCGAGATCGCGGCCACGGACGTTGGCGTCCACGTCCATACGACGCTTCATGCTTTCGCGCAGGACAACGTTTGGCGTTGGTTTGATGGCCACTTCAGCCACGTCCTGCAACTGTACATGACCGCCACCGGGCAGGTCGATCAGCATCTCGCGAATATCGGTCAGACTGTTGCGGGCGGACGGGATGCTCCAGACATTGACGTCGTAGGTCCGGTTGCCAATGTGAATATCGCCGGCTTCCTCGCCGGCAACTATCGTGGTCGCGATCCGCCGTACCTCGCCGGGTTTGAGGCCGTATTTTTGCGCCTTGGCGAGATCGACTTTAACTTCAATTTGCGGTATCTTCGTCTGAAAGGACATGTGCAGATCGACGATGCCGTCAATATTCGAAAGGGCATCTTTCACTTCCCTGGCCTTTTGCTCGAGGACGTCCAGATCATGGCCATAGATACGCACGACGATAGCGTCGGAGGTTCCGGTCAACACTTCCCGGATTCGCTCTTTCAGATAAGTCTGCACATCGCGATAGAGCCCGGGGTAGCCGTCAACCGTCTCCTGGATCTTGGCCAGGGTCTCGTCATAATCGACCGATGGATCGACGCTGATCCAATTTTCGCCGAAATAGACGCCTACCACTTCGTCCATGATAAGCGCTTGCCCGATGTGGGCGCCGAAGTTACGGACACCCGGAATGGCGCGCAGCTCCTTGCTGGCCTCGATGGTAATCCGGTTCATCTCCGACAATGAGGTGCCGGGTTTGGTCAGCCAGTGCATCAGGAAGTCCCGTTCCTTGAAATCAGGCAGCAGGGACTGTCCGAGCAGCGGCCATATCAAGATGCCGGACAAAACGACGACACCGACAGTGGCATAGGTGGTGCGCGGCTTATTGAGAATTTTGCCCAGCAACGAACTGTAGTGGCGATGCAGCCATCGGGTAAGCGGGGACTCACGCTTCTCAAGAGGAACGTTGCGCAAAAGCAGAAAGCTCATGGCCGGGGTGACGGTGAGCGCCACCACTGTCGAGGCGGCAATCGCGATGGAATAAGAAAGCGCCAGCGGCTTGAAAAATGCGCCGGACAGACCCTCCATCACGAAAACCGGCAGCAAGGCCGCTACTTCGATCAGGGTCGAAAAGATGATAGCGTGACGCACCTCGAATGAAGCCTCTAAAATGATCTTGCCAAGCGAAATCTTTTTACCCTCCTTACGATACTGGCGTATACGCCGCACGATGTTTTCTACGTCAACGATGGCGTCATCGACCACGGCGCCGAGGGCAATGACCAGCCCGGCCAGAACCATGGTGTTGATGACTGTGTCACGCATGGAGAGGGCCAGTATGGCCGTCATCAAGGATAAGGGAATCGCGGTACAACTGATGAGCGCAGTTCGCCACTCGTATAGAAACGCAAACAGCACTAGAATGACCAGAAAACCGGCGATCAGCAGCGCCTTGCTGAGATTATTGATGGAGGTCTTGATGAAGGTGGCGGGCCGGAAGATTTCGGCGTCGATTTCTACATCCGGCAGGCCGGGCCGTAACGCATCGAGCGCTTCCTCGACATCCCGTGACACTTGCAAAGTGTTGCCCCATGGGAATTTTTCAACGATGAGCAGGAGGCCGACGTTGTCGTTAATAATGCCGTCTCCGATCATCGGTTGGTGACCGATCACGACTTCGGCCACGTCTTTCAGAACCAGTTGCTTGCCATCTCTTACGGCCAGAGGCACATTCGCCAGATGGTCCGCCGTGACATTCTCAAAATCTTTGACCAGGGGCAGAATGTGCCGGATTTGCAGCCTTTGATTGGGTGTCTCGACCCATCCGCCGGTGCTGAGATGGTGTCCCTCTGAATACCTGAACAGGCCCACATCCAGAGCATCGTGGGTGGCCTTCATCACCTCATTCAGCGTTACTCTATGTTTTTTCATTAACTCCGGTACCACATTCACCTGCAGCATTTCAATGCGTTCGCCCCAAATGGCAACATTGGCCACCCCGGGCACACGTAACAACCGCTGTCTAATAGTCCAATAGGTGATCATCGATAAATCGATGACAGACCGGGTCTCTGACGAAATTCCGATC
>SMXE01000088.1 GCA_004357015.1 Caldithrix sp. | reverse complement strand
GAAACATCTCTCCAAGCGAGATATGTCCAACTTTAATCTCTCCTTCTGTGGGCAAAAGGCAAAGATTACCCACTTTTCAGTGATCATTATACCGTTGCCTATTGCATGGGTGAAAATGGCGCTGGAAACAGGAGTTTGCTTGCTTGGATGACAGGTCTGACTGAACCCCGTGGGGGCCAGATGCCCTTCGCCCTGCCCTCCGCTCGGATGCGAAGCCGTTCATCGAAACTTGCATACGCCCATAGATGAATGAAATTGTTCAGCCCACCCAACTCCGAATACCAGCAACCTGCCATCGGCGAAAGTTTCTCACGTTCAGCGATGTGCTCACCCCACGCCTCCAATACAGTCGGGATGGCCTCGGCGGGGTAAGTGTATAAACGCATCTCGTATAATGGACCGATTTTTCGTTTGCCCAGAGGCGTCATAAACGGAGCTGGTAGGTAGATCTGGGAAACCATTTCTATAATGAGTTCGCCGGTGTTCGGCGGCCATATCGGGTTTGGACCTGCCTCAGCTTCGCGTCTAATCTGCGCTCTTTGGTCGAGATTGTCGTAGGGCCAGATGGCAACCATCTGATTCAGAGGTCCGCTTTCGGTATACCAGTGGCCACCGAGTTTTGAGAGGTGTTCGCGTCCCGGCAGTTTTTCTTCAAAACGCTTCCAATACTCATCGAGTGTGCCCGTTTTGAGATTGTACGTTCGTATTTCGTAGATCACTTTTCCCTCCTGAGATGGGTTCGTCGAGAAAATGGTGTAACAAAATAGGGCGGGTTGATTTCCACAGAATACTCAGGAAATACGCCATGCTAATCTTACATCAATTCGTCAGCTTTGTAAACGACAAAATACTGAAATACCTTTTCCGTTGACTTACGATTACCGATGCGTATAATGGGAGACGGTTATATGAACATCCACTGGCAAATGGCGAGGTTTGGGTTGGTCGAACGTCTTTCGGCGAACCCCGCCGTGCTCGTCCGCAAGGCGGACAACTGAACTTAGTATACAAGGAAGCTATTTATTATGTGTCTATTGAAAGGAGATCTGTTCAATGGCCGACACACGCCTGCTAAATATCGTCCGGCCCTGGATCCAACAACGCCTCGGCTTCCCATACTCGGCCATGAGCGAAGACAGGGTGCCGGTGTTGGCCTCTGACGCAGATACTCTGGCCTTGCCTCTCAGAGCAATCAAGGTCAGCGGCAAGGCCGCCCTCGCCACACGGCCAGAGTGGGTCGAACGACTCCAGACAATTGTGGATGACCTACCACTAGACCTACTCTTTTCTGTATTGGGAGCTTATGACCTGGCGCGCGTCACGCTGCCTGACGGTGTCGGTATCTGGGGACCTGTGTGGTATTTCTTCGCCGACGAGGAGTGCTGGCAACCTTATGATGATCATCGCCCGGTACACCTGAATCCAAAAGACCTGACGAACGTGGACTACGACCTGTTTTGGCACTGCTCTGCGAACTCGCTTGCCGGATTCGGAATTTTTGATGCCGAGAAGTTGATCGCCCTGGCAACAGTATGGGACTCCGGGGATCCGATGTGGGAGATTGGGATGGACGTAGTCCCCGACGCCAAGCTGACGGGTCTGGGACGCACGGTAGTGAGTGCCGCGACAAGGTGGATACTGAACAATGGCAAGTTTGCTCTAGGGACGACGGCCCCGTTCAACGTGCCGTCCGCGCGAACACTGCGGTCTGTCGGTTTGCGGCATGTATTCACCGCCATCAACGGCACAGAAGGAATAATGCAGATTGGGCCCCAGCCTCTGGGTCTCCCTTACCCATCGGCCCAAGTGCATAACCTCTATCCAAAGTGGGCGATGAACAAGGACATTTTTCCGAAAAGGATTCGCTAAAAGGGTCGTGGTAAAGTTTGGACTGATGAAACGCTTCGGATTTTATCTGTCTTTCATGCCACGGACAGATTGTGGTGATGAATGAAAAGTTCAGCACCCGATTGTGGAAGAAATCTTCGCCGACCAAGGAGAATTCACCACTGGAGATTACGAAGAAATCATGAACAAAGCCAGTTGCTTGAGCCTTG
Organism: Caldithrix sp.; assembly: GCA_004357015.1. GTDB lineage: Bacteria > Zhuqueibacterota > Zhuqueibacteria > Oceanimicrobiales > Oceanimicrobiaceae > CR04bin15. Next base: position 6,281 of record SMXE01000088.1, on the reverse strand, counting down.
TTTCAAATGCCATTCTTTACTGGAATACCACAAAGATTTCTTCCATTATTGAAAATCTCAGGCAACGGGGGGAAGATATTGATTCGGAGATTTTGCCTCATATCTCACTGCTGCCATTTAAGCATATGATACCTAATGGGGCTTATTTTATTGAGGATTTTTAGCGGACTTTTCTGCAATAAGTTACGGTTTCGATTCGACAATCCACTTTGAAACCGTAACTTTCTGTTCAAATGCTCCCGCTAGTCCATGTATAGCACTACCAGCCGCATTTTATCACGACTTATTGAGACTCGACAAGCAAAAAAGACGTCTTGTTGTAGCGTATAATTTTGGGTTGATGTTTTGTTGGATCGTGATATAATGGCTGAAGTCCGAACCGAAAAGCATTTGGTTAATAAAAGGGATTCTGAAATGAACATCTCCACACTACACGCCAAAATTGAACGCTTAGAACAAGAGCTACAGGAGACCCGGGTGCTCCTGGCACGAGAAACCCACGATGCAGAGACTATCACTCGCGAGCTTGTCCAAACCCGGGCTTACGCTTTTAGCGCAAAAACGCTGCCAATCGACGAGGTAGTAGAGGGCTGTGCCGATTCACTCAGCCGATACGGATTCTGCGTCATCGACAACGTCATACCAGATAGCGAAGTGGCGGTCATCCGCGCTGAGGTCAAAGCAGCGCAGTCCACTATCGCCCGAAACAAGCAAGCGCTAAGGAAGTTGCTCGATGAAGAGGGTCTCAATCCCCATGAATTACTGGAAAACCCAACAGTCACAGACAAAGTAGAGTTAAGACCAGTACGTCGGGCTGGGCATCCTCCCAAACCGCCGAATGACATTGTGTGGATGCCGCAGTATGGGAAGCATTTAGCAAATCCCTTTGTTACTGCTGTGGCACGTCGCGCCCTAGACGATCATCTCCGGATCGCTCAGTTGCATTTACGTATCATCGAAACCAGCCGGACGGACGGAACCCCAGGCGGTTTCGGCTCGGTCAAGTACCGCGGACGGCCAGATAGCCGCGAATGGCACACCGATTGGCCCCACGACCTATCTGCCTATGGCAGAGACGATCCGGGCAGAAACGTCGGTTGCGTTCGCCAGCCCTTTCCTGACGTAACGATGTGTCTGGTGATGATCTGGTATCTCACCGATGTGGATGAAAACTCCGGTGGCACGTGGGTCGTTCCCGGCTCGCACAAGGACAAACGAAACCCACGGGGACCTTCCGATGGTATTACGGTCACAGCACCCATTCCCGGAGACATGCAAATCACCGCACCGGCGGGGTCTGTCTATATTCAGGATTCACGCAGTTGGCACGCCTCGGCGATGCACAACCCCAGTGGACGTGAGCGGATTGCCGTAGTCAATCGCTGGTGCCCTTGGTGGTTGTCTGTTGACGACTACGCACCCGATGGTATCGACAACATGGTATGTCAACCGCTGGATCACGCGGAGTATCTTGCATTGCCAGCTGAACTGCAACCCCTGATGAGACATCTGTGCCCCGGTGAGCGAGACACGTTACAGCAACCCGTACTGGATCGGGCGAAGGCGGCGAGTTTGCGTGCCCGTTGGGGATTCCAGCAGCTTGAGGAAAACCCCGATGGCTTGTCAGACGCAAACGCCCACATTCGCGTACCAATCGGACCTTCAAATTGACGTTCAAGGGTGCCCGCCGAAATCTTGCATCCGGTAACAGATTGAGGATACAAGATTCAGGATTCAACGGATACCCAGGCACATTCGTTGGAGACTTCGATACGTTGGCCGTAGATTCATGGCTACCTCCTCCATTACGGTCGTTTTGGGATTCGGATTTTCTCAACTCATATGCATCTGAAGCCTATTCTTATATGTTTGGCAGTTCGGTCTACATGGCTGGTGGCGATCGACGCGCAACGCCCTAAAAATGACAGAGAGGTTTAGGTAGTTGAGATGAATCTCTGAACCTAACAATCCTTCGGTATCCACCGTTTTTATCGTGATAAGTGGGCTTATCGCTTCCACAAGGCTTTCAAAACGCATCAAGGAGTAACGTCCATGGCAACCGAATTTCATTCACTATTCCGTCTCTCCTGCCCTTCGCAGGCAGACATCGATTGCTTTCATAACGATGGTTACATCGTTTATCCCGATGTCTTCACCGATGAGGCTAGGGAAAAACTGATTGAGGAAATCACGCAACTCGAACCCGTGCGCCAGTACATCGAAGCATTGGAATGCAATGATGGCGAACCGAAATCCTACTTCGTGAGGCCGTGGAACGATCGCGGGCCATATGGCGACCGGCTTATCGACGATCCCTTCATAACTGCCCTGCTACAGGCCACTATCGGCGACAATTACCATTTCTGCCATTCCGCGCTCAATATCGCGCCACGCGGCATAGGCGCACTTGGCTATCACCAGGACCATCACCATTGGAAGCATGAGAATCCTCTCAACCTTGCCGAACGCGATGGGTACTATATCCAGATCCTCTACTATCCCAACGGTTTCATGCTCGGCGACCGCAGCCTCAAAGTAATCTCGGGCAGCCACCGAGTCGCACCGACCAAAGAAGCCACACCTGAAAAGATGCTGGCCGGAGCGTTCAACGCGGAGGCCGGATGCCAGCTCGAAGAAAAACGTCTTACTCTGCCGCCGGGCAGCATGGTTTACATTAACGCCCGCATCTTCCACGCGGTCGAGGCAAAGCCCTTAGACTCCCGGCAGCTCTATCGTATCTTCAATATCGACATTTTCAAGGAATCGGGCCCGCCGCACCGCTACACCCAGGAAATCCCAGCCGAATGGATGGAGCGTGCCTGCCCAGAGCGTAAGAAGCTATTTATGCGTGAGGCATACACGGAAGGATGCTGGTCACAATGATGGCTTCGCAATGGCATACAATGACATACAACGCAGCATCCAAAACCAATGAAAGGAAAGACGCACCCTCATGAGTCAGACAAACAACGATTACTCGACCTTTAGACCAATGCTGAACTTTCGCAGACATTAGTCGATAAAGTCGTACATTGGTCGATGAAAAATAATTGAGGCGATACTCCAAACACTTCCCATCATAAACTCTCCTAAAATCAAGCCGAGGAAAAAAGGCGTCATCTGCCGATGCGCTTTTAAACCACCCTGTTTAAGTAGCAATCCTTTGACTCCCCAACCAATCAGAAAAGAGAGCCAAAAGATGTTCATCGTATAGCTGCCTGAAATTGCATAGCCGATTGGGGATAGCGGCCACCAGATGAATTTCCACCTCATGAACGTCAATAGGATGGTAAAAGCGAGTCCAAGAGTGACAAAGGTTGTGGAAATCGAATCGAAATGGGTCGGTATGGTCAACCATCTTTGAAGACGCCTGAAAGGTCCCCAGCCGAAACTCCCGCCTGAACCGACTTGATAGACGCCGTGTAGATATGCCCAAAACGACGCGAGTGAGCCGATGGGAATAATAAGCAACATAGCGACTAAGAATTTTCTATCGCCAATTGCCGCACGTTCCGCGATCTTAAAGCCTTCCAACTGATGTGGCATTGGATTGGAGGTATGGGCGCGGTTGAAAAAATATAGAAACGAGAACATCGTCAAGTCACTTGCCCAGAAACGTCGCGTGCCAAACATCTTCACCAGTGCCGAATCGGGTCCCATGAAGTGCAGGTCGTGGAACAGGATTCCGGATTCGGCTCGGATGCGCGTAAAGCTGATAGAAAGTAAAAAATAAAGCCCGAAGAAAACGAGAATTACCCACAGAGACATTCCGGCGAAAAAACAGAACGCAACCAAGAACAGCGTTGCGGCTGCCGTGAGAAGGGCTGCCGCTCGATACCCGATGGGGTCGGATGAGTCATCGATCTCCGCCCTGTTTGAGACCACTTTCAATGTCACCCGCCAGAGGTGTTTTCTGGTGAGCCAGATTGCCACCCCGCCGAGTCCGAGATACGCCCCGAAGGATTGTTCGTCGGCGTAGGGAAAAGCCGGAAGGCTACTGAATCCCATCAGGCTGCCGAATATCTTCTCTCCCTTCCAAAGAAAGTAAAAACACCAGCATGAGAAGGAGAGCTCCAACGGCATTAGGAAAGCAATACCGATGGCAAATGGATAAATCGACACAGGCGTCCAACCGATGGCAGAAAAGGGTTTTTCGGAAAAAAAACGACTGATGTCATATTGTTCGCCGCTAATCACACTCGGCACCCGTGGCCAGAGGAAGTGCAGACCGTTTAACAGATTGATGCCGACTGCCACTGCGAACGCCAGCCACATCAGTCGATTTTTTAACAGCCTGTGACTCGGGTGGGTCATTTCAAGCGGCAGTTGAATCAGAGGATAGCTCAACTTCTCCTGCTCTGTCCACTGTTTGCGAACCATCACATTGATGCCAAGCGTAACGATGAGAAGTGCCGATAGAAACGCAGACCACCAGAGCACCGGATTTAGCCAGCCCTGAACATGCGCCCTTGTGTATAGCGTCGATTCACCTTTGTAGAAGTCAGTGAAGACGTCTTCGTCCGCAACGGCTAGCCAACCGGGAATATACCTCCAGAACAGGTCTTTCCATTCGTTTTCCGGCGTCGCAAACCGGAAAGCGTGCGGGATAATCGGCACCAGAACCTGAAGGGTAAAATGGCTGGCAAGCACCGATGCGATATTCAGCATGACATAGATAGTCAACAACTCGCCTTGGCTCAGCACAAACTGAGGAGCAAATCGAACCAGAAGTCGGTTGCCAGCGATTAGCAGGACAACAGTGAAGACGACATTGTAGATCAGCGTGATTGTTGCGCTTTCCCCGCCACCGAACATCAGCGACATCATGATCCAGTAGCAGTTGACTATCGCAAGTAAGCCCCCAATGATTATCGCCCGGAGGGTTGTCCCTGATTTCTCCTTCATGATTCTTTCTTCTTATTGATGACCATAGTCAGCCTTGATTTGCGCCCAAGTTGTGGCAAATTTGCCACCGAGTTGGACATCCTTACTGCCAACATAAACAATGAGGTTGTCGGCATATCCGTAGACCATGACATTTATCGTACCGCTGTCAAGGTTTGTGCCAACGACATCGACTTCGATTAACGGATCTATCTTCTCAAAGTCCGTTTTGTCTTTTGCTTCTTTCATCTTTAGAACGTGATGGTCACCTTCAGCTATAACTTGTGCGCTATACCAGACATTCGCCTCCGTCGGGTGTTGGATTTCGGTGACCGCTCCGGTCCATTGCGCTTTTTCTCGCTTATAAAGCCCAACGATTCCTGTAGCCCATCGCCGGGTGTTGTAATGGAGTAGGTTATCGTAGTCCGTCGCTCGGTAATTGAAGGCAAACAGCTTGGTGGGATCATCCACCATAAAGTCGCCTTCAAAGACATAATTCGTCCATTTGAGGAAGGATTGATCCTTTGGCGCCCAGGCACCTTCGGGTAGAGGGCCAACCCAAACGGGACTGTTGACGAAGAAAACCTTATTCGTCGGATCTCGCGGATCTTTGACAACCTCTGCGCCTTGCCCTTCAGCACCACCGAAGAACTCCCACTGTGAGGGCATCTGACCGATATCTTCGTTCTCAAAATCGTCCTTGAACAACGTTTCTCCAAAAGCCGCTTGCATAACAAGGAAGCCTATCCCGAATATCAGACTCAAGATGCACACAACGCCTTTGACTTTCATTGTTTTTCTCTCCTTTTTCGGTTAGACAATAATTAGCACCGTCGCAAAAAATGTGAAACGAAATCTTGCCGCTCGCCTTCTCATCGACCCATTCGATGTTCCCAAGTTTTTTTTCATTGGCTTCGAAGGTGAAAACTATCTATGCGGAATTATTTAGTTAGATTATAATTTTCACTCACCAAGTTCCATGTTTAATCCGAAAGCTGGAACTCGCGTTTCATTCGCAAAATTTTACCGAGCCTTTGCCAGCAGGTTTTTTAACATTCCCTCATTAACTAAACCCAACTCCTGATGGAATTTCATGTACAGGAACGTGATAATCACCTCCCACCCACGCTCGTCTGAATTTATGCTTTGAAGAAATTGTAATAGGTGACTGAAACCCAACTCTGACACATGTGAAACGTCTTCTCTTTGGAGAACGCCAGGGTTTTGCGGACTTTTCGACGGTTGAGATGTCTGTCGGTGCCATGCTGTCGCTCGACGAACGCCGTGTTGACACAGGTCGAAGCCGTTGAGGCATCAAGCGCGGCGGAAAGCCCCTCGGGTGTCCCATACACCTGTTCCGTGGTCACATTGACCACTCGTCCGCCTTTGCGGACCTT
>SMXE01000087.1 GCA_004357015.1 Caldithrix sp. | reverse complement strand
GGCCTCAATGGACGGGGAGAGCAGGTGGACAATGGCGTCTATTTCTACCGCATCGAGCTTGAGGGCGACGGCGCGTTCTGGGGTAAGTTGATCGTCCTGAATTAGTTTCAAAGATTTGCCACAGAGAAAACCTGGCGCAGGGGAGCCGCAACCAAGGAAGGGTTTCCTCATAAAGTAATTTAGCCACGGATTTTGCAATTTTATTAGAAATATGGTAAACAACTTCAGTTGGAGTTAATAGTGACAAATTTTATCAAATTGTACTTTGGCTAAGAAAACTTTGCTGAAAAAACACAATGTTGTCGGCTCGTAGTGCAGAAAGGCAAAGAGCGACGAACCACTTGTACGATGACACAGAGAACAAAAATGCTGAAAGCATGTTGAATATGAAAGATACGAAACAATTGATTTCCCAGGCCATTTCCCGGACTGATCCTGTTCTCAGGACATATTGTTCTGGCGGCCAGGAGTCTTTGTCGCGAACCTATTCTAAGTCCTCTGTGCGCCCGGTGGTTCAGAGATTTTTTGTCTTGGCGGTTGTGTTACTGCTTTTCCTAGGCACGAATGAAGCATCCGCACAGGGCGGCAGAGCCGGCGCGTTTCTGCGGTTGGGTGTTGGGGCCAGGGCAAAGGCCATGGGGGGTGCTTACACAGCGCTGGCACGTGGCATCGAGGCGAGTTACTACAATCCCGCAGGTTTACCGTTTCTCGAGAGCAAAGAAGTCATCGCTTCCTACCGTTTTCTTTCGCTCGACCGGGAGTTCAGCTACATCGGATTTGGCATGCCCATCCGTCCGAGGGTGGCGGACTCGGACAAGGAGGCTCTCAAAGGCGGCTTTGCGCTGTCCTGGCTGCGGGCCGGCGTGGATAACATCGACGGCCGCAACACCGACGGCCAGCACTTCGACGATCTCTCTAATTCCGAGAACGCCTTCATGTTTACGTTTGCGCTGAAGCCGGCGGAGAAACTCGCCATCGGTCTAACTGCCAAGGTGGTGTGGAACCGGTTCCCGGATATCGGCATCGACGGCGAAACCATTTCCGCCAGCGGCGTGGGCTTCGATTTTGGCGTGCTGTTCATGCCCGTCGATTGGCTGCATCTTGGCGTTGTAGTGAAGGAGATCAACGCCAAATATGACTGGAACACCGAGGATTTGTTCGGCGAGGACGGTTCTGCGACCATCAATGATTTCCCGAAGGTGGCGCGCTACGCCATCGCAGTGAACCTACCGCGTTTCGACAATGTGATTGTCGCTTTCGACTACGAGCAGTTGTATAAAGAAGATTTGTTTGCTAAGAAGATTGATGACCGCTATCATTTCGGCGCCGAGGGCGTTTTTTCAGAGGACTTTGTGGCGCGCCTGGGCTACGATGACGGTGCGGTGACCGCGGGCGGCGGCTACCAGTTTCCGCTGTTCGGCAAGAAGTCGCAGGTAAACTATGCGTATTCCTCCTCAGGCGACCGGCCCGAAGATGAGCATATTTTGACCTGGATTTTCAAATTCTGATCAAAACAAATAGAGGAGATGTTTTGACGAACCTGAAACGACTTTTCCTGCTTTTAGGAGTTGGTTTTCTCTTTGTCAGGTCTGCTTTCCCGCAGGCGGGCGATGCCGGTGGAACCGGTCTGGCGTTTCTGAAGGTAGGCGTGGGTGCACGTGCCAGCGCCATGGGTGAGGCGTACACCGCCCTCAGCAGCGACGCTACGGCGACCTATTGGAATCCGGCCGGACTGATATTGCTCAGTGGCGGCCAGGTGGCCTTCGCCCACACCGAGTGGCTGGAGGACGTTTCAAACGATTTTCTCGCCATCGCGTTCCCCTTGCTTGGCGGATCCGTGGGCTTCAGCGTCTATTCTAACAATGTGGATGGCATCGAACGGCGGGTGATTCCGAGCGAGCAACCGCTTGGCACCATAGATGCTAACGACATCGCTGCCGGCATTTCGTACGGCCGGTCGTTGAGTGAGCGCCTCGCTGCCGGCGTGACTGTGAAATATCTTTACGAGAAGATATTCACCGCAAGCGTGGCCGGCTACGCATTTGACTTTGGTGTGAGGTTCAAGCCGTTAGATAATCCTTTAATTGTGGCGGCCGTGGTGCAAAATCTCGGTTCCATGGGCACGCTGGCCAAGGCGTCTATCGATCTGCCGACAACCGTGCGCGTAGGCGCGTCTTACCGCTTTCCCATCGAGCAACTCGGCGGCGCGCTGCTGCTGGCTGCGGATGGCGTTAAAGTGGCGGACAATAATTTGCGCGGCAATTTTGGCCTGGAGCTGTCAGTCAGAAATCACCTGGCGTTTCGGTTCGGCTACCAAGCAGGTTTTGATGAAAAAAGCGTCGCCGGTGGCTTTGGCCTGAACTTCAGCCGCTACTACCTGGACTACGGCTATGCACCATTTGACTCTAACCTGGGCGACACGCACCGTTTCTCCTTTGGACTCGATTTATGACCGTCCTCCCGGAATTTTCTCCGCGGCTAATCACGGGTACGCACCGATTTCTTTTTTCTATAAACTTGCGACTTTAAACTTGAATCCACATTTACAATGAAAATGCCCCCCACCAAATATTTCCGATTCCTCGTCGCAGCAATCCTGGTAATTGCGCTTGCGGTCAAACTTGATTTGTTTGCAACTGCCGGTGGCGTATATGACCAAATTCAGCGTTTTCTGGAAGTCCTGCGGGCGGTCAACAAGCTCTACGTCGAGGAAGTCGATTCCGATGCCCTCATCGATGGCGCCATCGATGGCATGCTTGAGAAGCTCGATCCGCACTCGATATACATTCCCAAAGAGCGTATGAAAGAGATCACGGAGCGGTTTGAGGGGGAGTTCGAAGGCATTGGCATCGAGTTCATCGTGCAGGATAAGGTGCCGCTGGTCATTTCACCCATTGCAGACTCGCCTGCCGAGCGCGCTGGTTTGCGCTCCGGTGACCGTATCGTCAAAATTGAAGGGGTTTCCACTTACGGCATCACGGACCAGGGCGTGCGCGAGAAGCTGCTCGGACGCAAAGGCACCAAAGTTACAATTGAGATTCAACGGAGGGGCTTCGATGAGCCTTTTGCGGTCAACATTATCCGTGACAGAATCCCGGTTTACAGCGTGACAACTGCTTTCATGCTGGATGAAAGCGCGGGTTACATTCGGGTAGGGCGTTTTGCGAAAACAACAAATGAGGAATTTGAGACTGCGCTAACGCTCCTCGAATCGCAAGGCATGAAACGGCTGATCCTTGATTTGCGCAACAACTCTGGTGGTTATCTTGACCAGGCTGTGGAAATGGTCGACGCGTTCCTGGAAGATGGCAAACGCATTGTGTTCACCCGCGGACGTATTCCCAGCGCAAATGAGGACTACTACTCTACCTCTGACACGCCTTATCGGAATTTGCCGCTCATCGTGCTTGTCTACCACGGCTCTGCCAGCGCTTCGGAGATTATGGCAGGGGCGATGCAGGACTGGGACCGCGCGTTGATTGTGGGCGAAACCAGTTTTGGCAAAGGATTGGTGCAGCACCAGATTGGCCTGAAGGACGGATCAGCCGTTCGCATTACTGTGGCGCGCTACTATACGCCGAGCGGCCGGCTTATTCAGCGTTCTTATGAAAATGGACTCTCAGAATACATCGCCGGCGCCTACGATGATGACGACCCGAACGCCGATGCTGATAGCGTCGCAGGCAAGCCGGTGTTCACGACAAACTCGGGCAGGAACGTTTACGGCGGCGGCGGGATAACGCCAGACATTCAAGTCAAATCACCTGACCTGAGTGCAGCAACGATCAAACTGATTCAAGGCCGTGTGTTTTTTCAATATGCCGCCGATTACGCAGCCAGCCACCCGCGACTTGGGGAGGATATCGCCACGTTTAAGGATAAAGTGGCGTTTGATGCGGCCATCGTGGACGAGCTCGTCGCCTTTGCCAGCTCGATGAAAATAGAAGTGCAAAGAAATGAATTGGAGAATGACCTCGCATTTGTGAAACGGAGAGCAATGAGCCAGATCGCAAGACATTTTTGGGGTTCAAAAGCATACCACCGGATCGAAGCTCAGGAGGACAGCCAGGTCGCAGAAGCGCTCAAATACTTTGACAAGGCCGCGCGCATTGCTGACCTCGATGTTGTGAGGTAGGATCATTCTTTAGTCGAACTCTGGCCAACCAAAAAAATATTTGACTTTTAAAGTATAAATGGTTATACTTTTGCAATATTTCTGAGAATTCAATTCATAACTGACTCAATCTTCAAAGTTTACCTTATTAATTCTTAATCTTTTACGGGAGGAATAAGAGTAATGAATTTTATGCAATTGTTCCATGACGGCGGCGGATTCATGTGGCCTATTCTGTTAACATGGGTGTTCGGAATCGCAATTAGCTTGGAAAGAGGCTGGACCCTTTCCCGGGCTTCTGTAAATACCCGGAAGTTTCTAACCGACATCAAAAATGCGTTACGTGAAGGTGGTGTTGACGCTGCGGCTGAGAAGTGTGCAAATACTCGCGGTCCCGTGGCCTCCATTTTTCATGCCGGCCTACTGCGCGTTGACCGCGGCATTGAGCATGTGGAAAAAGCCATCATGAATGCAGGTACAATCGAAATGGCTTTCCTTGAGAAAGGCATGGTCTGGCTTGCCACTGTTATCAGCGTGGCGCCAATGTTGGGGTTTCTTGGAACCGTGTGGGGCATGGTACTGGCCTTCAAATCTATTGAAGCCGCTAATGACATATCTCCGTCCATCGTGGCTGGCGGTATTTCGTCCGCTCTCTTGACGACGTTATTTGGCCTGGTTGTCGCCATCACCATTCAGATCGTGAATAATTATTTCATATCCCGTATTGACAGCTTAATCGTTGATATGGAAGAGAGTTCAGTCGACTTTGTCGATACTCTGATCGAAATGGAAAAGTCCAAGGCTTAATCGACTGAACGCAGGAGAACAAGATGTTAGTTGAGTTAAGGAAAAAGAGAGACCAAAAGGAAATTCCCATGGCCTCACTGGCCGATATTGCGTTTCTGTTGTTGATTTTCTTCCTGGTCACCACGACCATTGACGTTGATCGCGGCATCGGATTGACGCTGCCGGCGAAGGGCGAGGAGACGGAAGTTCGTAGTAAGAACATTACCAATCTGTTGATCAACTCTCAGGGTGAGGTCGCTATCGATGGGGAGTTGGTGGCGATGAACGATGTCGGTCGTGTGATTCGTGAGAAAATTATGCAGAACCCCAATCTAATTATCTCGGTGAAAACCGACCGCAAAACCAAGTACGATGCCTATGTCCAGGTTCTTGACGAACTCAAGGTCGCCAACGCGACCCGCATCTCAATCGCTGAGCCAGAGGGATAGCCGGGCCTGGCAAATGGAGGGTAGATTAAAGTGAAGTTCGAAGGCAAACAAAAGGTGAAACCGGATATACCTATGTCCTCATTGCCGGATATCGTTTTTCTTCTCCTGATTTTCTTTATGGTTTCGTCTGTGTTCAAGGAGTTTTCCGGCCTTCCTGTGACGCTCCCCAATGCGCGGAAGATTGAAAAGTTGCAGGGCAAGAGAGATGTGGCATATATGTGGGTTAATACAGAAGGCGCGATTTCGGTGGATGATCGTTTTGTTAACATAAGCGATATTTCCAAAATCATGTACAAGAAGCGGATAGACCCGTTGCACCCGTTGAAACTTGTTTCGATGAAGATCGACAAAGGCACTGAAATGGGTGTTGTGACGGACATTCAAGAGCAACTTCGGGAAGCCGATGCTTTGAATGTAAACTATTCCGCCAAACCAGCTTTTTGAGGTGTAGTATGAAAAAGAACCCAGAGGCCAACCTGAAACTCAAATATAAGAAGGTACTTGAGCTGGGGATGCGCGGCTCCTTGTTGGCACTGGTCCTGTTATTTCAATTTCTTCGGGTGATTGACCTGGAGGCCGTTGAAACCGAGACCAAGGAAATCCAGATTGAGGTGGCCGACATTCCGCCCACCGAACAATTCAAACGACCACCACCGCCTCCCAAGCCGTCGATTCCGATTCCATCGGAGAGTGAAGATATTCCCGAGGATTTGACTATTGAGGCAACCACTCTCGACCTGTCCGATATTCCACCGCCACCGCCACCTCCTGAGGAGGATGATGGCATGAATATCTTTGTGCCGTATGATGAGCCGCCGTCTCCGATTGGTGGATTTGGTTCTATCCACAAAGCGTTGAAGTATC
>SMXE01000010.1 GCA_004357015.1 Caldithrix sp. | reverse complement strand
CATTTCGCGAGGCTGTTTGATAAAAGCAGTGTTCAAGTATTCTTGTGTTAAAGTGTTATAGTTGAAAATTTCATTCCTAATTTTTTGTTTTTTATCATGCAAATCTTTTTTATCCTGTCCAAAATGTCTTTTACCAAAATCCGTGGTAATCAGTGTCAATCCGTGGCTAAAGTTTTTTTCTGGATTGTTACACTTGGGTTCGTTATAGAAACGCCCGTCATTGCCCAAAGCGATTTCTCACGGGTTACTCCGGGGCGGGATTTTTCTTTTCCGCAAGACCATAATATCCATGCCGATTTTCAAACGGAATGGTGGTATGTCACGGCAAATTTGCTGGGCGAAGATGGTCTGACATACGGGGCTCAATTCACCCTTTTTAGAAACAACCTGCTGGTGGGCGGCAAACCTCAACCTATATTTTTTGCGCATGCGGCACTGACAACGCCATCCGAGTTCTTTCACGCTGAGCGTTTCGCGCGGGCGGATATGGGACACGGCGGTATCGAATCCGAGCCCTGGGTCGCTTTTCTGGATCATTGGCAATTTAAAGGAACAGGCAAAAATCCCCTGCCTGGCAGTTTATCAGTGATTGAAAAGGATTTTGGTTACGACTTAAAGTTATCCAAATCGCCTTATTTTCTGCAGGGTGAAAACGGCTTTAGTAAAAAAAACAGCGATGGTTCAACTGCCTCTTATTATTACAGCGCCCCCTTTATAAAGCTTGATGGCCAGATTCACTTTGACGGCAAGTCGGTTAAGGTGACGGGTGACGCCTGGTTTGACCGCGAATGGAGCTCCACTGCTATTATCGGTGGCGCGTTAGGTTGGGACTGGTTGGCGCTCCATCTTGACGCCGACACTGCGCTCATGCTTTACACAGTACGTAGCGCCGGTGAGAATTACCTCAGTGGAACCATCATGAAAGCTTCTGGTCAGCAACGCCGACTATCTGCTATCGATATTCATTGGCGTCCATTGGAATGGGCTGAGTTTAACGATAGAAAATATCCCATCGTCTGGCAACTCGCTATTCCGTCTGAGGATATAGAGTTAACTATAACACCGATTAACAACAACCAATTCTTGGATGCCACCACCCAATATTGGGAAGGGGCCGTCAAAACATCCGGTAGCCATTCGGTAAGGGGGTATTTGGAGTTGTTTGGTTATTAGCCATGATACGAAAAGCGGAATATCATCCATAATTTTAATTTCTTAAGTTACGTGCTGAGATGCCAAACACTTATGCTTGGTACAAATAACACGCGCCTCCCTTCGTCAAGCTCAGAACAAAATAATCATCACAGGATGAATCAACATCAAATGCGATCTCCCCGGATAAGAGCATGAACTTTCGCAGCACAACCGTCGCCATTTACTCCCGACATAACGCCGGGACAGGCTCCTCCGATGAACTCTGGGCTTTGTTGTCAATGGCCAACTTACCCGCGGAATCGGCCTTCGGAGCCTGCACTCGCGAATGCGGGTGACGTTTCTGTTCCCTTCGGCAAGCTCATGACAGGCTCCGGCTCACTGCTTTGCTATTTATCCCGTGGGATATTTTTTTCTATCCATTGGGACAGACTTTCTTCCCACAAAGCCTCGCGGCTTTGCCGTTGCCTTTCGCTAATAATTGCACTACCTTTAAACTTAGATACTGGGGCTCACTTAAAGCGGGCGTGAACCCCATTAGTTGATGCCCATGCCGAGCATACACAATCAGTTTGAGACGGATGGCAAGAAGCGTTACCGCTCAACTGAGACGTTATTGATGCAAGCGATCCGCTTGAAGGAATTATTTCAATGTTAAAGTATGTTGCCATCCTGACAGTCATGACCTCTCTCTTAATGAGCGGGAAGCTATTTTCCCAGGAGCGCAAGCACAGAAGCCCACCAGGCCTCAAGATCAGCGGCAATGTTTATGACAGAAACCGACAGGAGCCACTGGAATACGCCAATATCGTCGTCTATAAACAAAGCGACAGCACGCAGGTGACCGGCACTGTGTCGAATATCGACGGCGATTTCCGCATTGAGCGCATTCGGCCGGGCCTTTATTATGTTAAGGTGCGCTACATTGGCTACATTGCAAGATATATCAGCGATGTTCGGGTAACACCCAGGCAACCGGTTGACCTGGGACGCATCCAACTGGAAGAAGCTTACATCGACATGGAGGCAGTTGCAGTTGAAGGTGAAAAGGCAGCCATGACCTATCTTATCGACAAGAAAGTGATAAACGTTGGCCAGCAGCAGACCGTCATTTCCGGCAATGCTGCTGATGTTTTGGAAAACGTGCCTTCCGTGAGTGTGGATATCGAAGGCAATGTCAGTTTGCGCGGCAGTACCAACTTTACGGTGCTGCTGGATGGTCGGCCGACCATCTTGGAGCCCAGCGAACTTCTGCAGCAGATTCCAGCCAGCACAATTGAAAGCATCGAGATCATTACCAATCCGTCTGCCAAGCATGACCCGGAAGGCACCGCGGGCATCATTAATATTATTCTCGCCAAAAACAAACGCAGTGGCCGCAGCGGTGTCATCAATCTGAATGGTGGCTTCAACGGCAAATATGGTACGGACGTGCTGCTCCAATATCGCACCAGAAAATACCAGGCAACCGTGGGGGTGGACTATAATCGACGGTACTTCACTGGCACCACCCGTACCGAAAATGAAACTTACCGGGCCGGTCAAACTTCGTTTATCAATTCCAGCGGCAACACTCTGCGTGGACGAAAATCCTTGGGCCTTCGCGGCGAACTTGCCTGGAGCCTCTCACCAAACGATGTGCTAAGTGTTGGCGGCCGCTACGGTGACCGCACGGCAGAGCGCGATTCAGATTTGAATTACGACCAGTGGGCAGAACCGGACCTGCAACACGCGCTTTACGCCAGTGATTCCGACCATGAACGCTCCGGGAATTCGTATTCTGCGAACTTGAGTCTTCAGCATAAGTTTGCCCGGAAGGGGCACGAACTCTACATCGACACTTATTTTAGCAGCCGCAACAGCGATGAATTTTCTCTCAACGCCCGCTATGATGAGGACGGCAATATCACCAGTGGACGACGGTCGTTGGAAACCGGCCCGTCCAGCCGGTTTAGAGCCAAGCTGGATTACACGCTGCCTTTCCACGGTGAAACAAAGCTTGAAGCCGGATATCAGGCCGAAGTGAGAAGCTCAACTGACGACACAGGTTTGCTGGAATATGATATGTCACTCGGAGAATATGTCAGAATGGACCAATTCAACAACTCCACCGAATATGAAAGAACGGTTCATTCACTTTATGCCATTTATGCAGGCGAATTAAAAAAGTTGAACTACCAGGCTGGGTTACGCGGGGAATATACCAACCGGACGGTCGCGTTTTCCGGCGCCCCAAGTGAATTCAAGATAGACCGCTGGGACTATTTCCCAACAGTTCATGTGTCCTACAACTTGCCAGCAGCGCAGCAATTGATGGCCAGCTACACACGCCGAATCAGAAGGCCGCGCGGCTGGTTTCTCGAACCTTTTGAAACCTGGACAGATGCGTTTAACGTACGGACGGGTAATCCGGCTCTAAAGCCTTCTTATATCGACTCCTATGAACTGGGCTATCAAAGGCCATTGGGCAGCAGCCTGTTTTCGACAGAGCTTTACCATCGGGTGAATCATAACAAAATGGAAAGAGTACGTTCGGTTTACGCGGATAATGTGACCCTGCACACAACTGCCAATGTCGGTACAGATTATTCCACAGGTGTGGAACTCATGCTCAATCTGGATGTGAACAAGGTCTGGAACGTCAATCTGATGGGCAACATTTACGATTACAGAGTTGAAGGCAGCTTTAATGGTATCTCGTTTGACAGAAGCGACTTTAGTTGGACGTCACGGCTGAACAATGCCTTTAAGCTGGGTGGATCGACGTCAATGCAGTTTAACGGTCACTATCGCAGTCCGCAGGTTTCGTCGCAGGGCCGCTGGGAAGGATTTTTCTCTGCTGACGTTTCCCTTCGTCATCAGTTTTTTGCCAAAGGGCTTACTGCGACGTTGCAGGTTCGCGACGTATTTTCAACCAGCAAATACGAGCAGACCTTCCGAGGAGCCGATTTTTACAGCTATCAATATGCAGAACGTGAGTCGCAGATTGTGATGCTGAACTTGCGTTACAATTTTAACAGACATGAACCTGAACGCAGGCGCGCGGAGCGACCGAATGGTGGCGATCGTGAAGGTGAGGATGAGTTTTGATGCTTGTTTGCCGCAATAACTTGAACAAAAGGAACGTCATCACGCTCATTTGGCACGCTGTCCGCCTATGGACGACGAGCCTGCGCGCGTGATTTCTAATTCCGGGAGATGCGAGGCTTTGTGCATTTCCAGAGTTTTGCGTCAGGCGCGCCTGATCTGCACAGTTAGTTTTAAGAAATTGAGATCAAAGTTGCGATGCTTTTGGCTTCTAGTGATTCGATGGCATTTGTTCAATGATCCGTTTTAAGTAGATATCTGAAATACTCTTCCGCTCCTTCTTGATCTGGCCAGCCGTCGTGTTGCTTTACCTCTGGTACTTTTCCAGCGAGGACTTCTTCGATGACAGCTCTATTTAAGTAATTCGGATGAATAACACTTGCAATGCGTCCCTTTTGATTAACAATGACAACCATTGGAATACCCCAAGCTTTAAATGATTTGAACATAGCAAACCGATTGTCAATGCCAATCATGGTGTCAAGTTTATACTTTTCGAGGAAAGATTTTATCATGTTGTCAGGTTCATACGTGATTGAAATAAAACTAACAGGTTTTCCTTTGAATTCTTTCACAAATTTGTTGAGATGTGGGATAGCTTTTCTACATGGGGGGCACCATGTCGCCCAGAAATCAATAATAACTACCTGATTCTTGAAGCTTTCCCACGTGATAATTTCATCTGGTGAAGTTCGATTGAGTCTCTTAAAATCTAGCCTTGGCGGGATGTCACCGACCTTGAGTATCAGGTCTTGAGCAAGAATAGTACTTGGTAACAGCAAGGTAAGGAGCAAAAAGAATAATCGGAATTTTTTTCCCATGACTAATTTCCTTCTCAGATTGGATAAGCAAATTAA
Source organism: Caldithrix sp. (assembly GCA_004357015.1). Classification (GTDB taxonomy): domain Bacteria; phylum Zhuqueibacterota; class Zhuqueibacteria; order Oceanimicrobiales; family Oceanimicrobiaceae; genus CR04bin15. Next base: position 8,560 of record SMXE01000010.1, on the reverse strand, counting down.
GTTGCACTCGAGATACGACCCTTCATAATTATTTGACAACTTGTTTTGCAGAAGGTTTGCAAAAACTTTCTTTGCTTTGAATTTCGGCCATAACATTGGAACTGCTGTAAGCCTCACATTCCGGCGTCGAAAACAGCTTGTACATTGTCGCGCTCAATAGCTGAGTTGGTCTGAAAGAATACGCGCAGGTAGAGATCTCCCAACTGCCGCAACGTGCCATCTTGTCCCTATAGATGTTGTAATTGGAATCGTAACCGGTGCGTTTCAGCAAGCCATTCTGAAACCAGAAGGTTTTCTTGAAAGCGCTATCCAGCGGTGATGTCCGGGATGCGCGCGAGTAGATTATGCGGAGCTTCTCGTGAAGAAATTACTTGAGTATGAGGACTCTATGTGACGACTCCCACGTGTTTCCAATTATCCGTAACAGGTAAAGACCGGATGCCATTGCATGGGTGTTGAGGGTGATGGCTTGTCCTGCTCGCGTTATCCGTACGGTCCGGGTCACATAATGGCGTTTCAGGAAAATGGTTGCAAATATTATCAAAAATGTTGTTTATTCAAGATGAATTTATGTAAAGCCAGAATATGGCAGACTCAGGGTTAACATTCTGTCATTAATATTGATTTCAAGAGCTCCAAGATCGTAAATAGGCATTTAATTTGGCTTGAATAGGAGGGCTGCATGAACCAAAATAGGGTGCTGCATTTCTACACTTTGATATACACTTTCTTGGTGTTGATGGTTGTGGCGTGCAATACGCCCGAAAAGGAGATGGTGCAAAAAACGCCGCCTTATGTGGTATTACAGCCCTTAGATAAACCCGAGCTTTTTGGTGAGGGAATTATTTCAACTCCTTTACCAGAATTCGCCACATCCTTCTCACCCCAGGGAGATACTGTCTACTTTAACATTGCAAATGAGGATCGTAGTATATTAAAAATTGTCAAATCAACATTTACAAACGGACGATGGTCTGAACCGGAGCATCTCCCTTTCTCTGATGGGACGTATCGTGATGTCGATCCTTTTGTCACTCACGATGGTTCACGGCTCTATTTCAGCTCAAACCGCCCTGTCAGGAAGGGTGAATCCAAAGATGATTTTGATACCTGGTATGTGGAATTGAGAGCAGAGGGTTGGAGTGAACCTATCAACCCTGGTACTCCTCTGAACGGGGAAGGTAGCGAAATATTCGTTTCAACAACAAAATCCGGTACAATATATTTTACTGCTTTTGACGAAGGTGTCGGGCACATTTACCGGGCTCTTGAAAGTGATGGGACATATCATATTCCTGAGAGAATTACCTTGGGGTTGCAGGACAGCATTAGTGTTGGCAATCCAATGGTAGCTCCGGATGAGAGCTTTCTTATCTTCTCTTCAACCATGTTGCCTGGCGAGGGTGGTTCTGACCTATTTGTTAGCACGCGAACAGAAAAAGGGAATTGGGGCGAAATAAAAAATTTGGGAAGTATCGTTAACTCCAGTTATGCGGATTTTGCGCCGGCCATAAGTCCAGACGGGCAATATTTATTCTTTACTTCAGAGCGTCCTGGTGTTGTTGGCGCCGTGCTTGAGGGTCGACCGCCAGGCGATCTGTATCAGGTGTTGATTTCGAAGATAATTCCATGAGCTGCTCCTTCGCAGAGGCAGGTATAACGTCGGCTGCACACGGACGCTACCGCCCTGACGTGATTTCCTGGTTACGCCAATTAACAAGGTTAGATAGTAAACCGAGGTGTTCAGTGACTTAGGCTGGCAGCGCCGGTGAGCCGTTAGTTAGCTCAGTCTGAGTTTGCCATTTGCCGCTTCGCCGTCTATTAAGGAATCTCAATAAATGAAACCGATCTACCTGGATTACAACGCCACTACACCCCTGGATCCGGCTGTCGTTGCAGTCATGCGTCCCTATCTCGAAGAACACTTCGGCAACCCCTCCAGCACGCACTGGTACGGCGTGCAGACGAAAAAAGCGGTGGAAACTGCCCGCAAGCAGGTGGCCGCGCTGCTGAATTGCGATGCCGATGAAATCATCTTCACCAGCGGCGGCAGCGAGTCGAACAACTATGCCATCAAGGGTGCGGCCTTTGCCAGACGCGAGCAAGGCAACCATATCATCACCTCTGCCATCGAGCATCCGGCGGTCTACGAAGTCTGCCAGCATCTGGAGCAGCACGGCTTTCAGGTCACCTACCTGCCGGTTGATGAGTTCGCAGTCATCGATCCGGACGCGCTGCACAAGGCCATTTCGCCGCAAACAATCCTGATCACCATTATGCACGCCAACAATGAAGTTGGCACGATTCAGCCGCTTGCTGAAATTGTAAACATCGCTAAAGCGCACGATATCCTGGTGCACACGGACGCTGCGCAGAGCGTAGGCAAGATTGTCACGGACGTGAAAACGCTGGGGGTGGATCTGCTGACAGTGGCGGGTCATAAACTGTACGCGCCGAAGGGCATCGGCGCGCTCTACATCCGGCACGGCGTGGCACTGGAGAAGTTGATGCACGGCGCGGACCACGAGCAGAATCTGCGCGCCGGCACGGAAAACGTATTGGAGATCGTTGGGCTGGGCAAAGCGTGCGAGGTCGCAAAACAGCGTCTCGAAAAAAACATGCGCCACATGCAAAAGCTGCGCGACCAGCTTTATGCCGGACTCAAGAAACGCTTTCCGTCGGCCCTACTGAACGGCCACCCGAAACGTCGGCTGCCCAACACGCTCAGCCTGAGTTTTCCGAACATCGAAGCCAACACGTTGCTGGATGAGCTCGAAGGCGTGGCGGCATCGGCGGGCGCCGCTTGCCACTCGGACTCTATCGATGTTTCGCCGACGCTGCTGGCCATGGGCGTGCCGATTGAATATGCCATGGGCGCCATCCGCTTTTCCACCGGCAGATTTACCACTGAAGGAGAAATCGATCGCGCCATCGAATTGATTTCAGATGCCGTGGCACGGCTGCAGCCGTCTCAGGCTGGCGGGGTGCAAAGCGTCGCCGAGTTCAGCGATATCAAGCTGACGCATTTCACCCATGGTCTCGGCTGCGCCTGCAAGCTGCGGCCGCAGGCGCTGGAACGCGTGCTCGCAGACCTGCCAGTGCCGGACGATGCCCGCGTGCTGGTCGGCCTGGACACCGCGGACGATGCGGCAGTTTACAAATTGAGCGACGACACCGCCATCGTACAAACCGTGGACTTCTTCACTCCCATCGTGGACGATCCGTACCACTTCGGCGCCATCGCTGCCACCAACGCTTTCAGCGACATCTACGCCATGGGCGGGCGACCACTGTTTGCCCTCAATATCGTCGGCTTTCCGTCTAACCGGCTGCCGATGGAGGTGCTAAGGGAGATACTACGCGGCGCGCAGGAAAAAGCGCAGGAAGCCGGGGTCAGTATCATCGGCGGGCACACAATCGATGACACGGAGCCAAAATTCGGCCTGGCCGTGACCGGCATCATTCATCCTGAGAAAGTGCTGACCAATGCCGGTGCCAAACCCGGCGACGTTCTGATTTTGACCAAACCGCTGGGGCTGGGCATCATTACCACCGCGCTCAAACGCGGGCTTGCCGATGCAGAGACCACGCAAACGGCCATCGAAATCATGAGTACGCTGAACCGCGCAGCAGCCGAAGCGCTCACCGAGTTGCCTGTCAACGCGTGCACAGACATTACCGGTTTCGGTCTGCTGGGACATCTGAAAGAAATGGCGCAGGGTAGCGGCGTAAACGTTGAGATCTCTGCCGATTCGGTGCCTGTTCTGGAAGCAGCGAAAGAATTCATCACCGCCAACGTCATTCCGGGCGGCACCCTGAACAACATGGAATACGTCGCGGACGTGGTCACCTGGTCTCCCGAGATCTCACGCACCCTGCGAACCCTGCTCTGCGACGCCCAGACTTCCGGCGGTCTTTTGATTTCCGTTCCTGCCGAACACAGTGAGAAAGCGACTGAAACGCTGCTGGCGAAAGGTGTCAAGGCAGCGAAGATCGTCGGCCAGGTTACTGGGCTTTCAGACGGCCGCATTGTGGTACGACCCGGATGATGATTCCAGATTGATTTGTTGCTTGTAATTTGAAATTTCACAGGCAAATGTTTATGTCAAAACTCGTTCTGACATGTTTCGCCGCAATTTCTCTTTCCGCGTGTGCTTTGTACGCCCAACCCTTTCCGGCAGATTTCACACAGCTTTCGATGGAACAAGGGCTTTCGCAGCGCGCGGTCTATGCCATCATTCAGGACGATGCGGGCTTCATGTGGTTTGGGACGCAGGATGGTCTGAACAAATACGACGGCTATGAATTCAAAATTTACAAGAATATCGTCTCCGACTCGACTTCACTCTCCGACAATCGCGTGCGTGCTTTTTTGATCGACCGGGAAGGCGTGCTCTGGGTGGGTACGCGCTATGGGCTGAATCGCTACAGGCCGGCAACGGATAATTTTGACAGTTTTTACAGCGAAGCCGGCAATCCGCGAGCGTTGAGCGACAGCGACATCCGCGTCTTGCTCCAGGCCAGGTCTGATGATGTCTGGGTCGGTACCAACAAAGGTGGTTTGACAAGGATGAGCATCGGCGACGCCGGTCTGATGGCCGTTACTCATTTTTTGCATGATCCAAATGACGCAGGCACACTGGCAGACGGCTCAGTGTTCGCCATCGCCGAGGACCGGGACGGACGAATCTGGGTGGGTACGCTTGGCGGCGGGCTCAATCTCTTTCAACCTGAAACGCAGTCTTTCAAACATTATAACCAGCAAGAAGGCGAGCCCAATTCGCTCAGTTCAAACTATGTGATGGCGTTGCACTGCGACACATACGGCCTGGTGTGGGTTGGCACTTATGGCGGCGGTCTGTGCGTTTTCGATCCTGCCGCCGAAACCTTTCGCACCTACCACCAATCGGATGAGGAAAACGCGCTCAGCAGCAACCGGGTCCTGTCGATTTTTGAGGATAGATCCGGTGCTTTTTGGTTGGGAACATTGGGGGGCGGCCTGGTTCGGGCAAGCAGGTCGGACGGCAATCACGCTCAGCTTGATCTCGCGGGGACCAACGGCGGGCTGAGTTTTGGCCGCTACATGAGCCACCCAAATGACGAGAGCAGCTTGCGAGACAATATTGTTCGTTCCCTCTACCAGGACAGGTCAGAGAATCTTTGGGTTGGCACCAATCTGGGCGGCGTTAATAAGCTGGACCTCAAACCTCGCAAGTTTCCACACGTGAAGGTTCAAGCCGTCGGGCAGGGGAACGCCGGCTTGAACCACGTGAATGCGCTGTACAAAGATGAGGATGAGGTTGTCTGGGTCGGCACCAACAATGCCCTGTCAAGGCTCAGGCCGGGGCAAAATCGCTTTGAGCTTGTGCTCAAGACCACCGTGCCGGGCAAACGATTCCCGGGCTATGTTTTCGCCATCATCGAAGACGGGCGGCACAAGTTGTGGGTAGGAACTTATGGCAACGGCGTTTACACCTACGACAAGCAGAGCAAACAGGTCAGGCATTTCCTGCACGATGGCGACAACGACAACAGTCTGAGCAACAGCCGCGTTCGAGCCCTTGTGGAAGACCACAGCGGCAACATCTGGATTGGGACGTCGGACGGACTAAATCGGCTGGACCCAGAGACCGGCAGTTTCAAGCATTACTTCCCGGACCCGCACGACCTGGCCAGCTTGAGCCATGGCGACATCGCCGTTCTGTACGAGGACAGCGGTAACAATCTTTGGGTTGGCACCACCAACGGCGGCCTCTGTCTGTTTGATGCCGAAAACGAAACGTTTCAAACTTTTCGGCACGACCCAAAGCGCCCGGGTAGTCTGAGCAACAATTCAGTCACCACAATCCATGAGGATAGCCGGGGCCAAATCTGGATTGGCACAACCAACGGACTAAACAAGTTAGACCTGGCCACAGGCACGTTTGAACAATTCTACGAACCTGACGGCCTCGCCAGCTCCTATATCGCCGGGATTCTTTCTGACGGCAATGGCAACCTCTGGCTCAGCACCAATAAAGGGCTGACCCGCTTTAACCGAGATTATGAGCGCAAACAGTTCAGAAACTTTTCGCGCGCCGACGGCCTGCAAGGGCTGGTCTTTGAAGTAGGTTGTTGCCACCTGGCGCAGGATGGCGAAATGCTATTTGGCGGCGGCAACGGATTCAATCGTTTCTATCCGGACAAGGTAGTGGATAGTCCATTCATACCGCCCATCGCCATAACGGCGTTCCGGAAATTCGGCAAAGAAGCAGTACACGGGTTTGCTCAAGGCGGTGCAAGCGAAATAACGCTGACGTACAGGGAGAATTATTTTTCCGTTGAGTTTGCGGCGCTTGATTTTTCTTACCCCGAACGAAACCAATATGCCTACAGGCTGGATGGACTGGACACGGAATGGATTCACTCCGGCACGCGCAGGTTCGTGAACTACAGCAACCTGGAGCCGGGGGAGTATGTTTTTCGCGTGAAGGGCTCGAACAGCGATGACATCTGGAACGAGGAAGGCGCTGCGCTCAGAATTAAGATCACGCCGCCGTTCTGGAAAACGTGGTGGTTCCGAATTCTGGCGGCGCTGACCTTCGCCGGAATTCTGGCGCTGGCCTACAATTACAGGGTTTCGAAACTGTTCGAGATCGAGCGCACGCGCAACCGGATTGCACAGGACCTGCACGATGAGATCGGCGCCACCCTGAGCAGTATCTCCTATTTCGCGCAAGCTATCCGAAACGATGCAAAGGCGCGCGGCGTGCCAATTTCCAACAAATTTTTGTCGCTCATTTCGGAAAGCTCTTCCGAGGCGCAGGAAGCCATGAGCGACATCATCTGGGCCATCGACCCGAGCAACGACCAGTGGGAGAAATTGCTGGCCAAGCTGCGCCGCTACGCCTCTGACCTGTTTGACAGCAAGTCCATAACCTATGTCATCGATATCCCGGAGTCGCTGTCACTCAACAGGCTGAACATGGAACGGCGCCGCAACTTCTGGTTGATTTTCAAGGAGATGGTGACAAATATCGCCAAACACGCGCAGTGTACAGACGTCAAAATTCAACTTTTGGCCAACAGCAAAAGCATTGTCCTGACGGTGGCGGACAATGGCATCGGTTTTGATCCCGACACGCCAAAGGAGCGCAATGGGGTCAAGAATATTCACGCCAGGGCCAACAAGCTGAATGCACAGGTTGAACTAAAGACGCAGGCCGGTGGCGGGACCGAGTGGCGGCTGGAATTTGGCGTTTGAGGTTTAGAAACCGCATAGATATGCGGTGACTCTAAATCAGAACATTCGTAACTTGTCCGCGAGTGGCTCACACATACAGAATACGTTGCCGTTTCACAGCCCAGGTTTCACGGTGCGGCTTTGCCACGCCAAACGAATCTAATTCATCATCAAGAATCCAGCATCCAGCATCACTGCGACTACCAATTGGTTTATTTATGATTCTAGAACCATAATTGTTAATTGCAGCTCCGCCGGCTAGGATTTGTCGTACAGGCCAACAATCCATACTAATGAAGATCGCCATCTCCATTGTTGAAGATAACCGTTTCGTCCGGGAAGGGTGGCTTGCTGTCTTTGAGCCAATTCCGGAATTTGTCATTCTTGGCGCTTACGCTAATTGCGAGGATGCATTCGAATCTGAGCAATTCGGTGTGTCCGATGTTGTGCTGATGGACATCGGATTGCCTGGTATGTCCGGCATTGAGGGCGTTCGCTACGTTTCCGAAAAATTCCCCGACATTGCCGTCGTCCTGTGCACGGTTTTCGATGATGACAAGAAAATCTTTGATGCGCTATGTAATGGCGCCATCGGCTACCTGTTGAAAAAAATCACGGCCGATGATTTGATCTCCTCAATCAAAAGTGCTGCGAGTGGTGGCTCACCAATGACTCCCAATATCGCCCGGAAAGTGATTGCGTCGTTTCAGAAACCAATCTTTAAGTCGCCCCCCAAAACCGAAAATCTGACCGAGAGAGAGCAGGAAGTCCTTAACCTACTGGCGCAAGGGAAATCGTATTCAGCCATCGGCAAACAACTTTACCTTTCGGTTGACGGCGTGCGCTACCACATCCGCCATATCTACGAAAAGCTCCAGGTGCACACAAGAACCCAAGCCGTTGCCAAAGGACTGAAAGACCGCATTATCCAACCGCCGCGTTAATTGATTATCGATTATTGTTTATTGATAATTTAAACTCGTCCTCTCCCAATAAACTCTTTCTACTCCAATAATCAATTTTCAATAATCCTTAATCAATTAGGAAAAAACCGCATATTCATGCGTTGTGTTGGATTTGATTCTATCCTAAATTCTCGTCAGATATTTTTCAAGACTTGTCGGGCTTGCCCTTGTGCACATTCCACGGAGATTATAAGACATGGATTCTTATCGCGATGATTTCTGGCGCTTTGAACATGTAGGTTGGGAAAAAGCGGCCAATCATTACGAAGTTTGTTGGAGCAGCCTGACCAGAAAGTTCATCCCTTCCTTATAGAAAACGCTGTCCAACGTTACAGAAATGGGAAAGGTTACGCCATTCCCATGACGGCCCATG
>SMXE01000086.1 GCA_004357015.1 Caldithrix sp. | reverse complement strand
GATCTTGCCGCTTTTCCCATCAAATACGGACACTGTGCCACTGCGGGCGGCGATGATGACGTCGTTTGAGCCGTCCTTGTTGAAATCGGCCAGCGCCGGCGCGGCAACGAAATAGTCTTCGGCGTCCACGTAATAGTCCCAAAGGACAGGCTTGGGATTACCTGCGTCATTGCTGCCGGCCACAACTCTAATCAATTGGTTTGTCACAAGTACCACGTCATCGAAATTGTCATCGTTCAGCTTGCCGACAACAGGCGCGAAATTCTGTTCCGTGAACAGCGATGCATGATGTAGTTTCTCATGCCAGATCGGACGCTGCGTCAATCCCGACATCGCCAAAAAATCTCCGGCCACCGAACCTGCAATCATGTCCGGTACACCGTCACCGTCCAGGTCACCGAACGCTGCCGGCTTCCTGAGAACATGTCGTTTTCCGACTTCCCCGGCGGCTTCGTTTATTTTTTCACTCAAGTTGAGAATCGCGACATTGCCGTCTTCGGTCACGGTCAGAAGCTTGCCGTCTTCGGTGCCGATGAATATTTCATTTTGGCCGTCATCATCCAAGTCCGCGCACGAAGGCGACGCCTTGAAGCTGAATTGCGTCGCGATTCTTTTCCAGTTGACTTCGAAAACACTGCCATAGCCGATGTGAATGTCGCCTGCCTGTGAGCAAATAGCCACGTCGTTGAGGCCATCGTCGTTAAAATCGTCCACCACCGGCGGCCCGCTGACAGCTTCGCCCAGGATCGGGCTGAGCCAGATTTCAGCGCCGTTAGCGCCGTCGTACGCGTGCAGACGGCCATCCAAACCGACCACCAGCACATCTTGCAAACCATTCTTGTTCAGGTCGGCCAGCACGATGGGAATATCGTACCGGACTTCAAGCTCGGTATTCTGCCATAACTTTGTCTTCGTCACACCATCCAACGCGGTGAGGTGATTCTCGGTGTCGGTAAATACGATGTCAACCTGACCGTTGCCGTCCAGGTCCGAAACCGCAAGAGTCGCCGTAGTGAGCCTGTCTCCCAGGGAAGCCGGCGCCAGGAACCACACCTCCTCAACCAATTTGAGTTGCTCGGGTTTTTGGGAAATTGCTTTCTGATTCTTAACATACAGGCCAATGGCACCCGCGGCAACCACGATGCTCACAAGAGAAAGCAACACAAACAACCTTCCCGAGTAACGCACCCACCAGAGACCCGCCTTGCGCGGTGACCTGAAATCACTGACATCTGTTCGGGTGAGACGGAAAATCGTACTCTTCTGATCACTGACGATTTCGATCTCGTCGCCTTCATGAACCACCACTTCATCGGTTGGTTCAAGCTTCGTCTGATTGACGAAGGTTCTGGTCTTGCTTCTTTTGTCTGTGACAAAGAACTGACCGTTGCGGTAACTGACCGTGGCATGCCGCCTCGAAACGCTGGGATCGAGCACGCCATCCTCGTTGTTTCTGATGATGATGTCATTCAAAGTGTTGTCACGCCCGATCTTGGTGTCGCCGCGTTTCAAGGGGTAGCGTTTACCAATGTAAGGACCGTGAATTGCAAGGAGATAGTAGTCTGAATGTTTCTCTTCCGAGATATCGACGCCGTTGTCATCTTTCCCGGTTCCTGTAACAAAGGCGTCTGAGAGCTTAGGCAGATCTATGATCTCTGAGGAGTCAGATTGGCTTGATATCGCCTGTTCAAAAACAATATTTTCGTTCAGATTGGGCGGCGTCTGCACCGGTTCTGTCGGATCGAACTCAAAAACATTGACGGGGTCGTCGGCACCGATAATTTCAAGATCTTCGTCGTAGTTCGCGGCAGGCAACGGCGTCTTGTCGTGCCGAAACAGCAGGCTGTATTCGCCCAGGGTGATCTCATCCCCATCAACGATTTGCACTCTGCGCAGGAGCGGGCGGCCATTGAATTGCGTAGGAAAAGCCGTGTTGATGATCTGCAAATAGAAACTGTTGTTGATGCGCTCAACCTTGAGATGCTTGCTAGAGATGTTTTCGTCATCGACGACAAGGTCGTTTTCGACATCTGCGCCAACCATAAACACGGTCTTGGACCGGTCAAATTCAAATTCTCTGACCAGCACGTCGTTCTTTTTTAGAATAAGCCTGGGCATAGCTGTTTTCCCGATTTCAGTTCCTTGCCAGATTAAACTCGATCAATGTCATTCCTCCGGAGCGAATGGCGACAGACTGTTCCTGATATTCGTACCGGATCTTGCTGGTACGGAAGAGATACAAACCCGGCTCAACCTGACCGCTGACGGTACCGTCTATGTCTGTGACATCGACAGATTCCGGAGCGGCTGGCTCATCGAGCGCTCTGATCCTTACCTCAACGTTGCTCAAGGGGCTGCCGGAAGCCTTGTCTAAAACAACCACCGAAAATCTTGATGCGACAGGCTCGAGCCTGACGGTTACAGCTCTATCCCTCGAAGAGATATCCACCCGGGCGTCTTTGAATCCCGGCCTGGAAAAGGTGGCCGTGTACGGCCGTGGCTGGAGATTGAGCGTGAAGGGCGTCCGCCTTCCGGAGCTAACTGTTTTGCCATTCCGGACCAGCCGCTTAAGAGAAGCACCAAGGTCTTTGTTCTTGCCGTTGGTCGCATCGTATGCAGAAAATCGCACGGGTCTGGTGAGCAGTGCCGATACTTTCTCAGGCGTCCCGTCGTTGACCGAAATATTGATCGTGCGGGCATTATATCCCTTCTTTTTCAATACAAGTGTGTGCTTGGCCGCCATCAGGAAAAGCTGGGCACCGTCGCCGGTCGTGCCAACAGGATCATTCGCACCATCCAGGTAAATGGCCGCCCGCGATGGCGTAGAATTGACGGTCACAAACTTACCGAACAGGCCACGCACTTTGTATCGCGGGCTGGGATCCTGCACTACCTCAAATCTCCAGAGCCGGCGATCATCTATTTCTTCACGCATCAATTCACCGGCAAACGCGAAACCCGCGAGATCACTGAATCCCTTTCTGGCCATCCTGATTTCGCAAGGCTCGCCGACTTCCCACGTCACGGAACAAGGTGTCTGCAGACCGAATTTGGTACCGTTGATATAAACGTCGGCGCCAGGAGGCACGGATTCTAACTCCAGAGTTGTCTTGAAACTGAATGCGTACGGCTGGTCCCCGCTGCGAACGTCCTCTCCTTTAATTTCGGCTTGCCCTTTGCCCGGCACGTGAAGCGACTTGACGATGGGCTTGTACGGGTCAAGCGTCAGCTTCAACTGGTAAACGCCAGGTTCGATGCCGTCGATAGAGAGTGGCGTGACGCCGGGAATGGCCTCGTCATTCAGATAAACTTTTGCACCCGCGGGAACCGAAGCCACTCGAATGGTTGGTGGGAACAGGTAGTCATAAACACCTGTACCAATGCTGGTCCACTGCGAGAAAATATCTATCACGAAGAAAAGAAAAGCCGCTGCAGCTACGGCAATCAGGCTACGCGTGATCGCTTTTTTTTGTCCCCGCGTCGACAGGCGAATCACGTCGATCACGGTCTTGATTTCATCGCCAACTTCGAAGTACTCAGGCGGCTTGGCCGGCACTGGCGGTGTTTGAACGGGCTTGGAAGATGACGGCGCCAGGCCCGGGAGGCTTGGCAGACTCTCGCCAAGGTCATCTTCCCCCAAGACGTCACCGGTCGGCTCTTCAGGTTCCTCATCCGTCTGCGCCTGCTCGATGTCCGCCTGAACGGAATCAAATAACGCATCGGCTTCAGTGATGTCGAGGGTTGCCCCGGGCTGGGTGTCAAGTGCATCAACACCAGAAAGTCCGGCAATAAACTGGTTGAGTTCAGCGTCAAAATCTGATGTATCCGAGTTGAGTGCAAGGTAGGTGACCAGATCGATGTAGAACTGGTTGGCGTTCTGATACCTATTGTCCGGATACTTCTCCATGGCCCGGCCGAGCACCTTCTGCAGTGGTTTAGGCGTGTGTGAAAGTTCTTTAAGCTTGAGCTTACCGTTGTTCAATGTTTCAATTATTGTGTCGGCATCCTGGTCATGGAAGTAGCGTTTGCCCTCCAGAAGCTCGTACAGCACCAGGCCCAGTGAAAAAATATCCGAGCGTTTATCCAGTTGCCGCCCGACGCTGACCTGCTCCGGCGACATGTACTGGACTTTGCCTCGCAGCGCCAACGTGTCATCATCGGCAGTCGTTGGTTTGGGTGCACCCGCAATACCAAAGTCGATCAGTTTCACGGTTCCGGCTTTTGAAACCATGATGTTACCCGGAGAAATATCCTGGTGCACGAGATTCAGCGGTTCGTTGTTATCGAAATTACGACAGTTATGGGCATAGTCGAGCGCCTTGCAGGTTTCGGCGACGATGTGTACGGCAAGGTGGTGTGGCAGACGAGTTGAGGCTGTTTGGCACTCTCTGAGCAGTGTTCCGAGGTCGAGGCCGTCAATATATTCCATGACGATGTAGTAGCGGCCCTCGTCAGACTCCACCAGGTCGAAGATGTGCACGATGTTCTGGTGATTCATTTTTGCGACGTGGCGCGCCTCGTTCCGGAACCGGTCGACAAACCAGGCGTCGTCAACCAGGTCCGGGTTGATCTCTTTCACCGCGACATCCTTGCCCAGCACGGAATCCCGGCCTTTGTAAACCGTGCCAAAACCGCCTCGTCTGATAACGGTTAGCAGGTAGTATCGGTCATTGAGAATTTTGAACGGCTCCATTTTACTACTCTTCGTTAAGTTTTACTTGCCGTTCCGGGTGCGACGGGGCGCGCGGCCGTTGGTGCTTCTCAGATCACGCAGACGTCGTCTGTATTCAAGTAACTTTTCTTGTAGAACATTTCGTCGTCTCGCCTTGCTGGCAAGTCTGGCCGCAATGGTTGGAAGGATCTTGGCCCGTATCAAGATCACCAGCTCCTTTTTCGTGACTTGCTTCGACGAATATCCGAAAAGATAGCGCAGCCCGAAAAACCATGGCGGCAGGTCTTTTAAGATTGGAATGCCTCTTCTCGACGTGGTGACTGTGTTTGAAAAAAGCCCGGCGATGGCAACCTCTTCGCCGTCGACGAGAAGCACCTGAGTGTTGCTTTCCGTGATGGTTTTCGTGACATTTATTGCATCGGGATTGACCGTGCTTCTTTCCGCCTTGATATCGAGATGGAGGAACATGGAGTCGGCTTCCCCGATGATGGTGGGCGTCACAGTCAGGATAATACCGGATTCGTATTCGGTAAAGCGCGTATTGCCGGCAAAGTCTCTGGTGGTCAGAAAGAAGTTGGTGCCAATTTTTATTTTGCCTACCTCGCCATCAAGTACTTTGATTTGCGGATTGGCTATCACTTCCCCTTTGTCCAGGCTCTCAAAGGTGCGGAGCAACGTCGTAACATCCCAATTGCCAAATTTGTCTATGTACCCTGCACTGAACAAATCTTTCGTCACTTCCCCGCCGAAATTACCAAATACTTTGACCCTGCCGCCGTTCATGGCACTCCAGTCGATACCTGCCTCCACCAGGGTCTGGTAGTCGGCTTCAAAGAAAACAGCGTTGATTTCAATTTCCCGTGAGTGGATGTCAATAAATTCTCCCTCTTCCGTCGCGGTCCCCAGAGGCACGATTTCATAATAATTGTCGTGTTCGATGTACTCGAGTAAATTTGAACGCAGGATGTATTCAAGCGCCCGCTTCCAGTACATCCGGTTTACCATCACACTAATTGGCCGCGTGTGGCCTTCCGGATCGATGATAATTCTGCCTTCATAGCGTGATGTGTATTGGCTCAGTATTTCCAGCGCAGTCCTCATGGGCAAACTGCTATCGAAGGAAACCAGTTCCTCGGGACCATATTGCCCGAGCCGCCGGCCCAGATTTGTATCTCCCCGTGGAACGACCTGCGCGTGTAAGAATCCATTGCAAAACGCAGTAACCATGACCAGAACCGTGCATCCGAGTACGCAAATCCGCTTTGCCATATTTTCTACTTCCTGTAATTGATGCCCAATGTAATTCGTTGCGTTTTGCCAAACTTCGTAATTCGGAATTCAGCTTCGTTTCTTTGGGTGTCTATGCGGACCAGCCTACCCAGGTAAACGGCGTCGCCAACCTTGAGCTCTTTCACGCCATTGCCAGGGTCTGCAATAAAGATGGAGTTGCTCGTTACCGCTTGCAGAGAGGCCAGTTCAACATCTATCTGCCCCGGCAGCTTCGGTGGTAATTTTGGCGCTTCAGCAACAACTATTTTGGGCTTCGGTTTGATAATCGGGGCGAAAATGTCGTGCTGCACCGGCAGAGAGGCGTAGCTGGCAGGCGATAGCTCCGAAAACTCTGCAATTTCAAGCTCATCGTTCATCGCGTAACCCTCGAGCTCAATGCTGAAGCTTAACAGTTGCGGGTCGCCGGTACTGTTCAGCCTGATGGAATTGATTCTGTATAGAATGGGCTCGTGCGTAATGTGCCATATGAGTCTCAGGATTTCGCCGTAGGCGCTCTCCCCGTTCAGAGTATAAACATACTTGGTATAGCTGTCTAATTGTTTTATCTGGTTCAGTTCAAAGTCAAAATCCACCACCAGACGGTATCGTGTCATGATCCAGTTGAAGTATGAGAGGCTGAAAGATGGCTCATCGGCGGAAACGATTTTCTTGGGCATGCTGTGCCAGAGCTGGCTCAACTTAGAGTGTTCATCTTCAATGCCTTTAAGCCTGGCAATCTCGTGTTGAGAAGACTCCAACTTTGTAGAGAGGGTGACTTTCTGGTGCATGGCCTCAACCAGGCGTCGCGTATCCTTGACATACAGGAAAATGCCGACAAGCAACAAGATAAGCCAGATGGCTGCCAATGTAATACTGTTTCTTTTTGCGAACATCGTTCTTGCTTAAATCCGTTTAATAACCGTTCTTTTCTCCGCCTAACGGCCGTTTGTGGTACCGGCCTTCCCATTGCTACTTCTCTTGTCGTTCTGGCCGTTAAATCTCTTCTTTAGGGTCAGCAGCAGATTCAGGTTATTAGAATCTTCCTCAATCTTAACATCCTTGTCGAGACGAAACTTAAACGCCTTTCTGTCTTCAAATTCCGTTCTGGTGATCTTTCTCAGATTTGCCCCGCCCAGCGCATTTGCCAGCATCGGGATTCTGTCGCGCTGAGTCGCAATTCCTTCGAGGTCGATCCGTTTATCTTTCATGCTCAGTTTCGTGATCCAGATGCCGCCCGCCTTCACCATGGCCTTGTTCAGGTGCAAGAGAAAAGTGATGGTTTCATCGTAACCCGTAGTCATACTGTCCAGCAGGGCATTGTTCCGATTCAGTTTTCCGATTTCATCCTCGTACTGCTTCACTTTCTCAGCCAGAGGCTGATTGCTTTCAATCTGGCGCTCGACCATCTCGTTGCTTCGGTTCAGTTTCACGATCTGGAGGTTCTTGGTGACCAGCAACCAGGTAAACGTGAAAGCCGTTATGCCCAGCAGAAACAGCAGAATATAGCCATGAAACGCCAGCTTCGGCATTTTCTGCCGTTCCAGAATATAGTCCGGCAGCAGGTTGGTCAGTTTCGAAAACTTGGACTTCTTTTGCAGCAGTTTCCAGGCAAATGAGATCGGAATGGCGTACTGAGAAAACAGGCGTCCTTCCTCGTCGAACTTGTACTCTGATTTTATCAGCTTCGAGTTGACATACCCAACACTAGAGGACGGGAACTTCTCCTTGAAATATTTCTGTGCTTGCAACTTGGCGCTGCGGGAAGCCAGCAAAATTTTGTCAAGTTCCGGGATGTGGTAGTGATCCTGCGCCAGGATGATCCTGCTGTAAACCACATCGAGCACATCCTTGGACATGCTGCCTTTGTGAATGACCGGGGTAATGTAATAAACCTGCATACCCCGCATGAAAATGACCCGCGAGAAGTCAGGTTCGATATAGATGACTGCGGTGGTATATTCCTTGCGAAGGTTATAGCTCTTCTTGACCAGATGCGCCAGGGCCAGCTCATTGGTATCCATCAGTTGCAGTTTGAGTTGGCCGCGCCGGAACTGGCTGACATCATCGATCAAATCAAGTACGGGCGGATGGTGTTCATATTCGATCCGCAACGTTTTTTCCGAATTGAGCCGCAGGAAGGTGGAACGGATCAGATCGTCATCGTCATTCCGCCACAACTCCATCTTCTTGACGAATCCCTTCTTGTGCTTTTTTTCATCGGGAAGGGAGTCCGTATCCAGAAAGTCGTACTTGACTGTCAGAATGGGCGCGTTGATGGCGACGACAGCGTCCGTATCGTGGAACCGGTCGATCATCGAGTAGATAAGACTGACGTTGGTGTCACTTTTGGGTTCGGGCTGCAACGCTTCATCGTCCGCGTGCATCGTGCTGACCGGGTCCTGAATATCGAAAGCGTTCTCGAGCGCTTCTTCGCCAATTCCCACGGTTTCTTGCGCCCGTTTGAACTGGCGTGAATATTCTATCGGGCCGGCCAGGGTCGTCGATTGCAGGCCCATGACCTTGATTTCGCCATTGACCCGACTCAGGAAAGCAGCTTTGACATTATTGCCATTGATCGAAATTCCGATCGCGTGCTTGGGTTTCATCTCTTACTTCAACCTAAAATACGCGTTTGGCTATTAGCTATTGGCCCTTGGCCTTTGGCTTTTAATTTTTGAGAATTTACGTCGTAAATATCATTGCTCCTGTTTGGTCTGTCTGCATGCATGCCTACAGCAGGCACGCAGCGCACAGGCAGGTGATTTACAATATCCATATTTAACTCATTGAATTTTATTATCTAAAAGCTAATTGCCAAAAGCCAATCGCTCAATTTAGATTCTAGTAACTGTACTTTACCAGTTCCTCAAATCGTTTCTTGTTATTTGCGTTGATGTAGGCCTCAAAATATGAAATGGTATTCGTCGAGTTCAGACGGGCGAGATCCTGTTCCATCGTGTTCATACCGCCGGCATTCGACTGCTGAATGATCTGGTAGACTTCGCCAATATTGTTGTTGCGGATGGCAGTCTTAATCGACGAGTTTGTCAGCAAAACTTCTTTTGCCAGGACGAGCCGGCCATCCAGGCTGGGAATCAGCTTTTGCGAGATCACGGCTGTCAGCACATCCGCCAGGCGTTCCCGGATTCGGTCTTGTTCATCCGGTGAAATTTCGCCGAGTATCCGGTCGATGCTCTCGAGCGCGGAAGAGGTGTGCAAGGTTGAGAAGACCTTGTGGCCGCTGTCCACAACTTCCAGAACAGTCATGATGGTCTCGGCATCGCGCATCTCGCCGATGACGATAATGTCCGGATCCTGCCGCAAAGCCTGAATCGTGCCTTCCTTAAAGGAGTGGACGTCCCTTCCGATCTCCCTGTGCTTGACGATGGCCTTTATCGATTCGTGCACATATTCCACCGGGTCTGCGATGATGATGATATGCGAGCTCATAGTCCTGTTGTTGGCATCTATGATGGAGTCAAGCGTCGTGCTCTTGCCGGAGCCGGTGATACCGGTCACCAGTATCAGGCCGGACTTCTGATATTTCAGGCTGAGTGCTTTGGCGACATCATCGTGGAAACCGAACTCCCGGAACGGGATGATCTGCTCGTTGATACGGCGCATGTTGAGCGCCAGATGATTCAATTCGAAATAGATCGTAGCCCGAAAGCGTGCCCAGGTTTTGTTTTCCTCGTCAAAGACTCTGTAGGAAAAATCGAGATTGCGCTGCGTCAGCAATTTTTCCCGTTCCGTGCTGGTGATGATGTTGTTGATGATGACGTCGGTTTCGTCCAGCGAATAATCTTTCAGGTTCATTTCAGGCTTCTTGTTGCCAAAGACACGGAACCAGATTCTCTTCGCACATCCGGGCCCGCCGAAGTCGATATCCGAAGCTTCCAGCTTTCTCATCCGGTCCAACAGGCCATCGAGATGGGTTTTGATGCCCATTTTGATTTCATCGGGCTGTTCATCCAGATATTTTCCGATGAATACATGCCGTGCCTCGCCGAACAAATGCGGCGGAATGTCGCTGGCTAATTTATTAACAATGCTTCTGGTCGACTCGAAGTCCATACTCTAATGTATTTCTACCTAAAATATGCGTTTGGCCATTGGCTGTTGGCCTTGAGCTTGCTGATAAGGTTATTTATCCTCTTTTTGTTCTTTGTCTAAGTGACCCAAGCCATATTTTTATTCAACAGGAAGGAATTCTGCCGATCGGTAAACTTGTTTAACGATCGCAATCCCACCGGTCCAAATATTCAGAGTCCTGAAATCTCTCATTGTGTGCAACCAATTTATGAAGAATGACCAACAGCTAAATGCCAATAGCTGAATAGTTACAATTGCCAAAAGCCAATCGATCAATTTAGGTTCTAATCAAAAAGTTGCTCCAAACTATAGTAGAGCAACTTTTGTGACATGGCGAAAAGTGCGTG
>SMXE01000085.1 GCA_004357015.1 Caldithrix sp. | reverse complement strand
AAGGAGCGACCGACCGGTTCCGCTCGCAAAGCAGCTACTCGTCGGACTTGAATTTCAGCGATGTGTATAACCGGAGTCGGCCAGAAGCGGTCGCTCAATGAATAGATGATTCTATTTCTGCAAGTGAAAAAGGGGCCGAATACATTTTCCGTATTAATTGTATCCGGCCTCTTTATTTTTGGGTTGGTTACTCCACCGGCATAGGGTATGCCAATCATGGCGACATCCACGTTTTCCGGGTTTCAGCCAACGGGCAACGCATAAACGTGGCGATTTCGGAAAACCGGGGGACCATTTTTGGATCAAAAGTTGGTGACTTGGAATGACTCTTATTTAAAATACCACCCAATGTGCAATAGCTACGACAACAGGTAACGTGATCAGAGTTCTGAGAAGAAAAATCACGAACAGTTCCATAAAGTTTAGCGGTATTCTGGTCTTCAGGATCAGCACACCCATTTCAGACATAAAAATGAGCTGCGTGATTGAAACGCAGATAATCACGAAACGGGTGAGTTCGCTGGCGATGCCTTTCGCCACTATTGCGGGCAGGAACATCTCGGCGAAACCCACCAGTAACGCCGGGGCTGCGGCTGTTGCTTCCGGTAGTTGGAAGAGTTCGAGGAGAGGAATCAACGGGTAAGACAGCCAGGTCATCACACTCGTGTATTCAACCAATATCAAACCGACGGTCGCAATAACCACCAGCGGTGCCATCAGGCCGAACCAGATATCGAACAATACCTCGACAGCGGAACGAAGATATTCTCTCGGACCGGGTGCCGTCTGTGCCTTCACAATGGCCTTTCGTAGTCCCGCCCTGAGGATGTTCTCATCACTGCTCACATCCTCTTCTATCTGTTTACCCGCTTCCGAGTAGTCGTCAGCCTTACGCGATAATGGTGGTATACGAGGCATAATCATTGCTGCGATTAACCCCGCAACCACCACGGTCAGGTAATACTGGAAAAACATGTGACCAAGACCGGTAAACTGGGCCACAATCAGGCAGAAAGGCAAAGAAACAACCGAGAAGTTGGTCGCGATCACGGCAGCTTCACGTCCTGAGTAGTAACCGCGTTCGTACTGCTGAGAAGTTATCATCACACCCACCGAGGATGCCGCCATCCACGAAGCCACCCCATCAACACAGGATCGACCGGGCAAACGGAAAAGTATCTGGAATGGCTTCCGGAACAAGGTTCCGATCAGTTCCATCATTCCAAACTCGGTCAACAGGGGAAGCAACAGGGATGCAAAGATAAAAATCGTTACGATGGCTGTCGCCAGGTCATATAAGACCACGTGGCCAGTGACGTCCGACCAGATTAATTCGGGGCCGAGTTGAAAAAATATCAGGATGGCGAACACCGCACCCAGCAGTCGCAGAATGAGCCAACGGTAATCGACGGAGAATATCCGCCGCAAACCGGTGTAACCACCCTTTGGGGGTTTTTTAAATACAGAAAACCAAATCGTCATCACTGCGGAGGTGATGACGATAACAAGCACTACCGTCGGCATAAATGGACCGACCTGGTCTGTGAGCACAGCGGAAAGCACTCCCATCGGTATCGTCCAGCCACCCTCATACCTGACTGGTAAGAGAAAGAAAAATAAGCCGAGTAACGATGGAATCAGGAAGCGAAGCACTTGCTTTAGGCCGTTGGGTTTTGAATTTTCACCCTTGTCAGAAATAGAATTCATGCACGGTTCCTCAAGGTCATGCACGTGTGGCACAAGATTGCGCACAACACCATGATAGTACCAGAGGATCTGGCGCGGGTGGCGGCGCTGAAGGACTTCTTCTGGCCGTCTCCAGTTATTTGGATTGATCACTAACCAATAGCGGCTTAGGGTCGCAAGCGGCCCGTCATGATTCCATGAGGTGACCGTCCGCTTCCACCTGGAAAGCGGTCACTCAAAGAGCATAAATTTCAGCATCGTGAGTAACGGCTCTCGGCCAGGAGCGGCCCTTCGTGCTCTTCACCGTTACGATAAGGCGGTCGCCCTCCTGGTCGAAAATCTGCATTTTTCTGTTCATTGACACAGAATGTATGAATTCTGGTTCAAATTATGAAGTTTGGTGATTTAGCGTGACGGAATACTGCGCTTTTTGAGAACTACTGTGCAATTTCTGAAACAGAATTGGCAATAGTGTTTCAGGGGCCCGGATGGAGTCTATGACCACTCAAGACGATTGATGTAATAATCGGGCCTTTCTCTAAATGCATCGAGGCAATGAGGACAACGGCAGAAGTAGACTTCTCGTCCGGCAATCTCTTCCTTCACTGCCAAAGGGCGCGGCTTTTCTGCTAGGCAGGTGGGACATACAATAAAATCGTTGATCTCTTGCAAGTATTTCTGCGGATCAGCGATGAATATATCAACACATCCTTGGCAGCAGAAGTAATATTGCTCGCCTTTATAGCGGCTGGTTTCAGCCTTGTCCCTGCTGATCTTCAGCCTGATCAATGAACAACTGCAAGTTGGACAAATCGGTGTTTCCATGATGGGTGCCTTGGCGTCAGGTTAGTAAACAATCAACCAGCGCAGCAGGATAGCTTGCTCACATCCTTGTTGAAGGTTTGCGCGGCTAGTTTCAGCCCCTCCACGGCGGTCAAATACGGGAATATCGTGTTTGCCAGTTCTTCGGTGGTGAAATTTGCTTTCATCGCCATAACAATCGTTTGAATGCTGTCGCCTGCTTCAGGGGCAAGTATCGTTGCGCCAAGCAGTTTGTCTGTAGTGCTGTCCGCGACGAGTTTTATCAAGCCGTCCGTTTCGCGCGAGGCAATGAAGCGGGGAACATGATCGAGCGTGATAAAGCTGGTCTTAACGTCGTAGCCCATTTTGGTTGCTGCGGCCTGTGTTAAACCGACCGTGGCCATCTGTGGTTCGGTAAACACAACGGCTGGCATAGTAGTATTGCTGTAGGCATTTTTGTTGCCATTAAGCGCGTTTCTCGCGGCAAGTTTGCCGCCATAGGCTGCCATGTAGACGAACATATCCTTCCCCGTTACGTCACCGACGGCATACACATTCGGGTGAGTGGTCTGCATATACTCGTTGATCTTAATGCCGCCCTTGGCATTGAGGTCAATACCCGCTTTTTCAAGGCGGAGATTTTTGATGATCGGTTTGCGGCCTGCAGCGACAAGAACTTGTTCCGCCTCGATTGTTTTCTGGCCCTCTTTCCTCTTGCAGGTCAGTTTTATGCCCTTCGCGCTCTTTTGGATTTTCTGATAGCCGATGCCCTGACAAACAGTAATGCCTTCCTGCTCAAAAATATCAACGAGGGCGTCACTGACTTCTGGTTCGGCGTTTGGGAGCAAGCGGCTACGGCAGCAAATCGTTACTTTAACACCGGCGCGAGCGAACATTTGCCCCAGCTCGCAACCAATGACGCCACCACCAATAACCAGTAGCGAGGATGGTAGTTCCGTCAAATCCAAGGCAGCAGTGCTGTCAAGAACTGGTATGCTCTGAATACCGTTTATGGGCGGCAGCGCCGACGAGGACCCGGTGGCTAAAATAATTTTTTTCGGGTGGTACAACGTACCATCTACGTCGATTTCTGATCCATAGCCTGTAAAACTGGCTCGACCGGTAACGTAAGAAATATTCGAATACTCCGGCAATAAATCCTCATATTTTGCTTTGCGTAAATCATCGACGAGGTGCTGTTTTTGCTGAACAAGTGCCTGCCAGTTGAAAACCTCGGATACGGCCTTCAGTCCATCAAAGCGGGAAGCGTTGTTGCCACTATGAACCGCCTTCATCGCACGGATCATTGTTTTTGAAGGTACGCAGCCAACATTTACACAGGTGCCGCCAATTGTTCCTTCTCCGGCAATAACGACATTTGCGCCTTCTTCAGCCGCAGTGATGGCAGCAGAAAAGCCAGCTGATCCGCCTCCAATGACTAGTATGTCAGGCTCGGTGTTATTGTTATTTTCTTTTGAACAACAGTCCGACATTTTTCATTCTCCCTGTTTGTATCAACAATTAATTCTTTTTCCGCCGTTGCTTTACGAGGAAGGTTTGGCCGGATAACCGGCATTGGTCGAAGCTTCGCCGATCTGGTCCGGCGTGGCAGTCGATGGATCAAATACAACGGTTGCTGTTTTCGCGTCAAAATCAACTTTCACTGATTTAACGCCGTCAACCCGCTCCATCGCTTTTCTGACGGTAATGGGACAAGCGGCACAGGTCATTTTCTCGATTGCAAAAGTAGCCGTATGTTCGCCGACTAGCGCCTGGGCTGCTTCGCTATCTGCATTTGCTGCGGGGAACGTGGTAAAGGTCATTACCCCGCCCAGACCAATAACGGCTATGGCCGTGATGATGATGAATATGCGTTTCATTGTTTTTCTCCTAGTAAAATAAAGGTGCCCAATAATCAACTGTGGCGGCAAGAAGTGCTAAAGCTGTAGCGAGCCACAAAGCGGTCTGGGTAATGCGGCCCGATCTCGGGCGCGCGCAGTATGAGCCATCGGCACAGGCCCTTTTGGGTTTGAAGTAAACATGCCAAAACCCTGCGCCAAGCAATATAGCGGTCACAGTAAGAAAATACGGTTTATAGGGTTCTAATGCGGTAAGGCTGCTAATCCATGCACCGCTAACGCCCAATGTCACAAGAACGAGTGGAACAACGCAGCATGAAGCCGCGATGATTGCACCGACAATACCACCAGCAGCCAATAGGCGCTCTTGGCCCTGACTGGTGGTTTCCTGATTCTCTACCCTGGCGGTAGTCCTGTTTTGATCAAGTGCTTCGTGCATTCTTAACAAATTCTCCTTGAAAAATTAACCTTATAGTTTCACTGTAGTCCCTGTAGTAACTACAGGGTCAAGAACTTTATTCAGATGGATCAGATAATGGTGAAAGAGATAACACGAGGAGCTTTGGCTAAACGGACCGGGTGCAATATTGAAACGATCCGCTATTACGAGAAAACAGGACTTATGCCGGAACCACCACGATCAGCAAGCGGATACCGTCAGTACGATGAAAACCTCGAGCACCGACTGCTGTTTGTCATGCGGGGACGCGAACTCGGTTTTACGATTGAGGACCTGAAAAGCTTGCTTGGTCTCGTTGACCGGCGGGAAGTCTCTTGCGGAGAGGTAGAAAGACTTGCAAAGCGACACCTTCGTTCAGTGCGGGAAAAAATCAGCGACCTTAGACGAATGGAACGCACGTTAAGTGATACGGTCCAGTCCTGTAGTGGTCAAGACGTGCCGGATTGTCCGCTCATAGACCGGCTTTTCGATACAGCGTCCAATTAGCATTTTTGCAAATCGGTCGGATGGCAAAAAACTGAAACAAAACGGGCAATAGTGTTTCAAGCATTGGTATAGGTAGCTGTAATAGTCGGTATCTGATCTTACAGTCAGTGTCAGATGAGATCGTTCCTTGAACGACCGCTTTCCTCAAGAGCGGTCATTCAAACCGCTCGAAAATTGCTGTCGTGACAGGCAGAAAACGGCCAGGAGCGGCCTTTTGAGCAAAATAGTGTTTACAGCGAATGCGGCGGTGCCGTTAAGGTCATCGCCAGTATCGAAGACCCTGCGGTGATCAGAAAGATTCTCACTCACCTTAACACAAAAGCAATCCACACTGACTTAACACCTCAATGCCGTGCCCCGCCAGGGACGGGTTTTTGTCTGAAGCGCAGCGCTTTGCTGGTCCTGATTGGGGCATAGCAGGGCTTTGATCGTCTT
>SMXE01000084.1 GCA_004357015.1 Caldithrix sp. | reverse complement strand
TTCTCCAGCCAATTTATCTGAATGCACCTGCTCCAAATCGCTGCCTTGATACCATGACTTGCACTCAGGCTTAAATACGCAAACCGCTTCCTTCGTGCTCTTCGTGGTAAAAATCGAATTACAAACCTACTGATTCAATAGCTCTACATGATCGAGACTTGCCAGCATGCTTTCAGTACTTCGGGACACTCGGATCCACCTCATCTGACCAGGCCAAAATTCCGCCTTTCAGATTCTTGATTTTCTCAAACCCGGCTTCCTGCAGAAACTTCACGGCCTGCGCGCCGCGCATGCCGGAACGGCAAAACACCACGATGTCCCATTCCCTTTCAAGCTCATGTACGCGCGTAGACAGTTCGCCCAGCGGAATGAGTTTTGAATCGGGAAGCCGGCAAATTTCAAATTCGTGCGGCTCCCTCACGTCCAGAACAACCGGCGCCTGGCTTGCCAGAATTCTCTCATGCAACTCGGTCACGCTGATTTCATTCTCCGGCTCAAGAACGAGTCGGTCGGCCTCGGTGCCGATGCCGCAAAACTGCTCGTAGTCGATAAGCGCTGTAATAGTCTGGCGGTCACCGCAAATTGGGCAGTTCGGGTCTTTGCGGAGCTTGAGCTCGCGGTACTCCATGGCCAGCGCATCGAATAACAGAAGCCGGCCGATGAGCGGCACGCCCTTACCCAAAATGAGCTTCACCGCTTCAGTGGCCTGGATCAAGCCGATATTTCCAGGGAGAATGCCGAGCACACCGCCTTCGGCGCAACTGGGCACCAGTCCCGGCGGCGGCGGTTCCGGGTAAAGGCACCGGTAGCACGGCCCCTCCTTGGCGTAAAAGACCGAAGCCTGGCCCTCGAACCGAAAAATGCTGCCATAAATATTCGGCTTGCCAAGAAGTACACAGGCATCGTTCACAAGGTAGCGGGTCGGAAAATTATCCGTGCCGTCGATAATGATGTCATATTTTGCCAGGATATCCAGGGCGTTTTCGGAGGTCAACCTTTCCTCGTAAAAATCGATTTCGAGATCAGGGTTGATGCCTTTGAGCCGGTCGCCAGCGGCCTGTAGTTTGGGCCGGCCCACATCGTCGATTGAGTAAATTATTTGCCGCTGCAAATTGGTGTACTCGACCACGTCAAAATCCACGATACCGAGCCTGCCAACGCCCGCTGCCGCAAGGTACATGGCGGTGGGAGAGCCAAGCCCGCCCATGCCGACCAGAAGCACTTTTGCTTTCTTGAGCTTCTTCTGTCCCGCCAGCGCGACCTCGGGCATGATCAGGTGCCGGCTGTAGCGCTCGATTTCCGCGCGCGACAGCTCGCCATCCACGTCCTCGCTGCCACCGGCGACAGAAGGCACGATGGTGATGACATCGCCTTCCTTCAACTCGGTCTCATTCTGCTGCAAGTAGCGAATGTCATCATCGTTGACATAAACATTAACGAAGTTGCGCACCTTGCCATCTTCGCCAAAAAGGTGCTTCTTTATATCGGAAAATTCCCCACTCAAGTTGCTGAGCGCCTCTCCGACCGTTCGGCCCGGAAGCGTAACACTACCCTGATTTCCTGTGTACTGCCTGAGCGCAGTTGGAATGATAACTTTTACGGGCATGGCGTCCTCCAAATGTATGTCCCCTGTGAATCGACTAAGTTGATTTTTTCTTCGTTTAATTTGTCCCGGTCGTCCTGCAAAACCCAGGATGTCAATCGGTCTGATTTTCCCTTCATTACAGACACGATGATGTAGGAATACCACGGCCAGGCGTGTTCGATATCATACTGCGACGGCCGCGCTGGCGCATCCGGGTGCGAGTGATAAAAGCCCAGTACCTCCATTCCGCTTTCACGAGCCTGCCGTTCACATCTCCGGTAAATATCCGGGCCAATGAAAAAACGATGATGTTTCTCTGTTGCCTCGCGCTCGTTTGCGACGGGAACGGCGGTCAGAACTTGCTTATACGTTCCGTCCAACTGCCCCAGAAGAAAGCCACAACACTCGTCGGGATACGTTTTTTCTCCCAACTGCCTGATGCGTTCAACCTGCTCTGCTGAAATTCTAATCACGATTTCTGCTCTCTTGCCAAAATTTCTGGTCGAAGTATTTGTGCGCACTGTCCGCAAAAATAGTGACGATGGCGCCCTCCTGCACGTCTCGTGCAATCCGAAGCGCCGCGGCCACCACTGCACCGGAGGAAAGTCCAACCAGCAGTCCCTCCTCCCGCGCCAGTCGCTTCACCACTGCTTGCGCCTCTTCGGTGCTGATGGCAAGACTCAGATCGGCCAGGTGAGGATCATAAAATCCAGGCACAATCGCTGTGTCCATGTGCTTTAGCCCCTCCAGACCATGAAATGGCGAGTCCGGCTGGACCGCGATTAACTGGATATCCGGGTTGAATTCCTTCAGTCGACGACCGACGCCCATGAACGTTCCGCTTGTGCCAAGCCCAGCCACAAAATGAGTGACCTCCCCTTCCGTTTGATGCAAAATTTCAGCGCCAGTGCCAGAATAATGGGCCTGCCAGTTCGCAGGGTTGTTGTACTGATCGGGATAAAAATAACGCTCCGGCGAGGCTTGGTAAATCTCTCTTGCTTTAAGGATAGCACCGTCCGAACCGAGCTGCGCATCCGAGAACACCACCTCTGTGCCGTACGCTTGCAGGATCTTCTTAAACAGTTCACCGGCGTTTTCCGGCAGCACAAGCTTAACATTGTAACCGAGGGTGACGCCAATCATTGCGTAAGCGATCCCTGTATTGCCAGAAGAAGCGTCCAGAATGACTTTGTCTCCTTGCAGCGCGCCCGACCTTTCTCCCTCGAGGATCATGCTGAGCGCAGCTCTGTCTTTTATGGATCCGCCCGGGTTGAACCATTCGGCTTTCGCAAATATCTTGACCCGGCTGATGGCAGGAGCAATCTTTGAAAGCTCCAGAAGCGGCGTGTTGCCAACACGATTGATCATCTGCTGCCTGAGCGCATCTCTGGATTTGCCTGTGGCGGGTGGCAACGGCCTTGTCTCGACAAATGACTCCATGTTTTCTCCTGAAAAACAAAAAACCCACATTAGATTTTCAAATGTGGGTTCTGAATTGACAAAAAGAGTGTCGCTTATTTCGGCTTACTGAACATTCATGGCCCACCTTTCCACGTACAACAACAGGCGCAACAACACGCACGGCGTGCCGTGGTTATAGAAAAAGATGGTTTTTGAATGCACATAATCACTTCATGATAGCCTTTTTTTCAAACATCAAAATAAGAATTGATCACCCCAATGTCAAGCAATTTTATGAAGGTCATTTTCCGAGACACTGTTCCCGACCGATGAGCTTCCAGGAACTTATTTTCTTGTTGCTCCCAGGCTCCAAAGCAACCGGTCTGTTTCGGTCTTGATTCTGGTGATGAAAAATAGTAGCCGCCAAAATAGCCGCTTCTTTCTCCGGTAGTTCACCCATGCAGTCCAGCAAATCTGGGCGATGCAGAAACTCCTGTTCCACAAAGTGCGTGTCAAATTCACCGGATACAAACCCCTCGTGCTGCATGACCATCTGGCAGAATGGGATGGAAGTCTCCACCCCGTACACCTGATATTCCCGTAGCGCCCGGCGCATGCGCATGATGGCTTCTTTCCGGTCCCTGCCCCACGCGATTAACTTGGCGAGCAAGGGATCATAATAAACGGAAACTTCACTGCCAGCGCAGAAGCCGTTGTCGTCACGAATGCCGGGACCCGCAGCCGGCACGAGGTGGGTAATTCTTCCCGTTGAGGGCAGAAAATTATTTCGCGGGTCCTCGGCGTAAATCCGGCACTCTATGGCATGGCCGGAAATCTTGATATCCCGTTGCTTGTAAGGCAGCTTTTCGCCGGCTGCAATGCGGATCTGCTCCTTGACCAGATCGAGTCCGGTGACCATCTCTGTCACTGGATGTTCAACCTGCAGCCGCGTGTTCATTTCAAGGAAATAGAAGTTTTGCTTGTCAAGCATGAATTCAATGGTGCCGGCGTTCTCGTAGCCGCAGGCTTTGGCGGCTTTTACAGCTGCCTCTCCCATTTCTTGCCGCAGGTCATCTGTCAGCACACAGGAAGGCGCCTCCTCTATTATTTTCTGGTGCCGGCGCTGAATGGAGCATTCCCGTTCGCCAAGATGGATGACATTACCGTGGCTGTCGGCCAGAATCTGGAACTCGATATGCCGCGGACCCTTCAAATATTTTTCGACGTAAATACGGCCATCACCAAACGCGGACTCAGCTTCAGACTTCGCCGCACGGAAGGCAGAGACCACCCCATCTTTTTCCTCCACCACTCGCATGCCTTTGCCTCCGCCACCTGCTGCTGCTTTCAATAAAACAGGAAAACCCACTTCTTGCGCGATGGCAACCGCTTCCTGCTCATCTTTCAGGGCTTCGTCTGTGCCTGGCACGACGGGCACGCCCACTTCCAGCATGCGCTGACGGGCAGCCGTTTTGTCACCCATGAGCCGCATAGCCTCGGGCGGCGGGCCGATGAAGATGATACCGGCTTGCTGAACGCGCTGTGCGAACTCTGGATTCTCTGCCAGAAAACCGTATCCGGGATGAACTGCATCCGCACCCGATTTTTTAGCCGCGTCGATGATTTTCTCCTGGTTCAGATAGCTCTCCCGTGAAGGCGCCGGGCCAATCTCGTAGGCTTCGTCAGCAAATCGAACGTGCAGTGCCAGCACGTCCGCTTCAGAATACACCGCCACCGCTGTGATGCCCGATTCGCGGCAGCCCCGGATAATACGAACCGCAATCTCCCCGCGATTGGCGATGAGTATTTTACTGATTTTTCGGTTGGACATAAGCTGGGATCAGAAACTCTTCAGGGCTCGCTCTTCATCGTCAAAGCCCTCGAGAATTTCCTCCAGATTTGCTATTCGAATCAGCGTTTGGACTTTCTGATTCGGATGCAAAAGTTTCAAGTCGCCTGAATTGGCTTTGACATGCCGGTGGCCAAAAAGAAGCGCGCCAAGGCCGGAGCTGTCCACGTACTCAACATCCTTCAGGTCGATGAGGATACTAACCACAGCCTCGTTCTCCACCAGCCGCAGGAGTTCTGTCTTGAGTTCAGAAGCAACCGATGAGTCGATACGGGCATCTTCAATTCGCAAGACGCAAACGCCGTCAATATTTTCTTGCTTAATTCTCATACATGTCCTTGTGTATTATAACCAGTCTAGTCGCTCTTCATCTGCGTTGGCATTAATGCAGGCCGGCAAACCAGCCGGCCTGCATTGCTCGCCTATTCAAGGATAAAAGTAATGCTCATCTGGACGCGATACTCCGAGATCTTGCCATTTTCAATCTTGGCTTTCTGTGACACGATCTCAGCGCCCGTGATGTTTCTCAATGTATCAGTCGCACGGGTAATGCCTTCCTGAAAAGCAGCCTGAAATCCCTGAGTCGATGAAGCTGTTATTACGGTAACTCGAGCTACTGCCATTACGAACCTCCTTATTGGGTTTAATGAAAGATAGGATTATCTGTTCTCCTTTAGCCAACTGTCAATTTAAGTTTCTATTCCATTGACAATCGGTCAGACACCATTTAAAGCGGAATATTGCCGTGCTTCTTCCTCGGGTTGCTATCAATCTTGTTCTCGAGCATTTCCAATGCCTGAATCAGCCGCGGCCGGGTTTCCTGCGGCTCGATGATTTCATCGATATAACCGCGCTCTGCTGCGGAGTACGGGTTCGCAAACCGTTCGCGGTACTCCTCTGTCTTTTCCTCGACGGCCTTTTCCCGGTCCGCCGCCGCGTTGATTTCTTTTTTGAAAATGATCTCCACTGCGCCTTTGGGCCCCATGACCGCAATTTCTGCGGAGGGCCAGGCGAGATTCACATCGCCGCGAATGTGCTTGGAACTCATGACGTCGTAGGCGCCGCCGTAGGCTTTGCGTGTGATCACCGTAATCTTCGGCACGGTCGCCTCGCAGAACGCGTATAGCAGCTTGGCGCCGTTGGCGATGATGCCGCCCCACTCCTGATCCGTGCCCGGCAGAAAACCAGGGACGTCAACAAATGTGATGATCGGGATGTTGAAGGCGTCACAAAAACGCACGAAACGGCCGCCTTTTTTTGAAGAGTCGATGTCCAGAACGCCGGCGAGCACGGCCGGCTGATTCGCCACAATGCCCACCGGTTGGCCATTCAGGCGGCCAAACCCCACCACGATATTCGCCGCATAGTGTTCATGTACTTCAAAAAAGTCACGGTCATCCACAATTCGAGTGATAACGTCCTTCATGTCGTAAGGTTTATTCGGATTGTCAGGCACGATGCTTAGCAGCGCCTCGTCCATTCGGTTCGCGTCATCCTGGCATGCCACACGGGGCGGATCCTCCAGGTTGTTCTGCGGTATGAAGCTCAGCAGCCGGCGGATGCCTTG
>SMXE01000083.1 GCA_004357015.1 Caldithrix sp. | reverse complement strand
CTTTGAACTGCTGAATGAGCCGGGGACGGAGGAGTAGTTTTCTGCCGCGAGCTTTGGGTCTCTGGACTATAGGCCAACAGCGCTATGTTTTTTGCAAAGTTTCTGGTGGCCACAGATTTTCACGGATGAACACTGATAATTAGACTCATTATGCTATTACTCAATTTGAGGAAATGTATTATTTATTTTTGGGTACAGATTGATAAACTTTGTCGCTTTGAAGTCCAACTGAAGTCGTTTACCAATTTCTAAAAGAATTGCAAAAAATCCGTGTCAATCAGTGTGAATCCGTGGCTAAGATACTTTATGAGGAAACCCCTTTTGGGGTTGCGGGTTCGCTGCGCTAAAGCCCTATGCGTTTTAATCGGTTAAAGTGGCACGCATGTTTTCCTATGATAAAGGCATCAAACTAAATTCATCCTCGCTCTGGCTCGATGCCGGCAGCCGGGTTGAGGCGTGCGTGGTGTCGCATGCCCACCTGGATCATGCAAAGAAACACAGCCTGATGATTGCTACTGACAAGACGATTCGAATTCTGGATAAACGCATCGGCAAGACCAGAAGCATTGGTCTCGACTTCGGCGAGCCGTATGATTTCGATGGCCTCAATGTGACGTTGCTGCCGGCAGGGCACATTCTCGGTTCGGCGCAGATTCTGGTGCAAGCCAATGGCAGCCGTCTGCTTTACTCGGGCGATTTCAATGTGCAGCAGAGCGCGACGGCTGAGGCCATTGAGATTCCGGAGAGCGACATCCTGATCATGGAATCGACCTTTGGCCAACCCGCATACAGTTTCCCTGACCGGCAGCAGGTGAGCGAGATGCTGTGTAATTTTGTGGCACAGGCCTTCAGAGTAGGCGCGACCCCAGTGGTCGCCGGATACGCTCTCGGTAAGTCGCAGGAAGCGATGAAAATTCTTGGGGACGCCGGCTACAAGTTGAGCGTTCATGGTTCGGTGGCGGTGCTGGCGCGGATTTATGAGGAATTCGGCATTCGGTTTGGCGATTGGGAGAAGTACAAACGGAAGGAGACCGACGGGAAGGTCCTGATTATCCCCCGCATCGCCATTCGGTCGCGAATGGTGAAGCGGTTGCTGCACAAGCGAATCGTCTTCCTTTCCGGCTGGGCCGTCAATTCCAGCACCAAATACCGTTACGGCGTGGACGAGGCGATCCCGCTGAGCGACCACGCGGACTTTGACGGCTTGCTCGAGTATGTCAGAAAAGTGAATCCGAAAAAAATTTACACCACGCACGGGTTTCGCGAATTTCCGCTGCACTTACAGCGGCTTGGGTTTGATGCGGAACCGCTGCAAAAGAGCAAACAGTTATCGTTGTTTTGATTCATGAGCAGAGTTGATAAATATCTTGCGTCCGCCGCTGCAGAGGAAACTCGCCAGCACATTCTGGACGCGTGCGGCAATGAGGTATTCTTCGTCGGGCGGGTGAACGCGGATAAGGTTGTGGAGGGCGTGGAGGTCTACGCGCGCGGCAACGAGTTTTCAGCGCCGGCGCTGCTGCAGGTGGCGCAGCAGGGGGATGTGGTGCTGCACAACCACCCGAGTGGTGCCTTGCTTCCTTCCGGCGCAGACACGCAGGTTGCCTCACTTCTGGGGAATGACGGCATCGGGTTCTATATTGTCAACAACGATGTTTCCGACATTTATGTGATGGTCGAGCCTTTTGCCGAGAGAACCGTTGTTCCGGTCAATACGGAAATGCTGGCCGAGGTGCTTGGCGAAACGGGACCGATTGCAGCCAAACTGGAAAACTACGAGTTTCGGCCGCAGCAAATCACGATGATGGAGGTGGTAAGCCGGTCTATCAACGACAATTTGCTGGCGGTGGTGGAAGCGGGTACCGGCACCGGAAAAACTCTCGCGTATCTTTTGCCTGCGATTACTTACGCGGTCAACAACCAGGAAAGGATAGTGGTTTCTACCAACACGATCAACTTGCAGGAGCAGATCGTGAACAAGGACCTGCCGTTCTTACAGTCCGTGCTTAAGAAAACCTTCAAAGCCGTGCTGGTGAAAGGGCGCACCAACTACGCCTGCAAGCGCAAACTCGAGGAGGCAGACATCGATCCGGATCTGTTCTCTGAGGATGATGAGAAATCGGAACTGCGGGAAATTCTCGATTGGGCGCGCTCGACCCGTGACGGCAGTAAGTCCGATTTGAATTTCATTCCCAAACCAGCCGTATGGGAGAAGGTGCAGTCGGAAAGCGACACTTCTCTCAAGACGCGCTGCCCGTTCTACAGTACGTGTTTCTTCTACACTGCCAGAAGAAAGGCCGCCGTGGCGGATGTGCTGGTGGCGAATCATCACCTGCTATTCTCTGACCTGGCGGTTCGTGCCGCGCTGGGCGCTTCGGAGAATGCCATCCTGCCAACTTACGATCGCATCATTCTGGATGAGGCGCACAACGTGGAGGAAGTCGCCACCAATTATTTCGGCACACGCGTTACCTATTTCGGCCTCCTTCGCATCCTGGGTCGGCTTTATCGCAAGAAAGGCAATAGCGAAAAAGGGCTGCTCATTTACCTTTCCAACAAGTTGAACAAGCTCGCCCGCGGCTTCCCGCACGAAGGTTTTATCAAGACACAAAGTGCGTTGCAGGAGCAGGGTGTCATCGGCGTCGAGAAGCTTGATGAGCTTTTGCGCGCCACCATGGATAGCATTTATGCGGCGGTGCAGGCGCAGAATAGTAGGGATTCCGAATACGGCGAAATAAAGCTGCGGATGACGCCCGCCATCCTGAAAGCCCTCGACTGGCAGGAAAATGTCACGAAGCCGGCTGAAAAGCTTGTGCAGGAGATCAGGAAATTCACGGGCAAGTGCAGTGAACTGCTGCGGAAAGTGGACAAGCTGCAGATGCGCTTGCAGCCGGATCTGCTTTCCTTGACCATTGACGTGCGGGCGCAGCTTGCACGACTGGATCAGGGCGCGACGGACATTGAGCAGGTGCTGTTTGAAAATGAGGCTTCGCATGTGCGGTGGGTAGAAATCAAGAAAGGTTACAACAATACAATCATCGTCCGGCTGCAATGTTCGCCGCTCGATGTGGCGCCCATCCTGAAAGAAACCATCTTCGACAAGTTCAAGAACGTCGTGATGACGTCCGCCACCTTAACCGTGGAAGGGAAATTCGACTTCCTCCGGCGTCGGCTGGGGCTGGATCAGGTGAACCGGGACAGACTGCTCGAGCTGCAACTCTCCGCGCCGTTCGATTATGAGAAGCAGATGCTGGTGGCGGCGCCGCAGGATGTGCCCGAACCCAATGACAGCCGGTTTGCTGATGTCATCACGGATTTGATTCTTGAATCGATCAGAATCACCCGCGGCCGGGCCTTCGTTTTGTTTACGTCATACGGGTTGCTGAACAAAGTTTTCTTCCGTATAAAAAATCAGATCGAGGCGCTGGGCCACAACGTTTACAAGCAAGGCAATGAAAACAGGCATCATTTACTGCAGCGGTTCCGGGAGGACACGTCGTCCGTGCTGTTCGCAACGGACAGCTTCTGGGAGGGCGTTGATGTGCACGGTGAGTCGCTGGAGTCGGTGATCATCACCAAGCTACCGTTCCGGGTGCCCAGCGAACCCATCGTCGAGGCGCGGTTGGAAGCCATCGAACGCCGTGGCGGCAACGCGTTTTTGGAATACATGGTGCCGCATGCGGCCATCAAATTTAAACAGGGCTTCGGCAGACTCATCCGCCGTAAGACTGACCGCGGCTCGGTGCTGATTCTTGACCGGCGCATTATCCAGAAATATTACGGTCGGGTCTTCCTCAAATCTCTGCCTAAATGCCGCGTGGTAGCGGGACCGATTCAGCAAGTTCTGTCGGAGCTTGAGGCGTTTCACGCAAAGCCGCCTCTGAAGTAGCTGGGTTGCCTTTCGCACCTCTGGTGTCCGTTTTTGACCGTTCTCTGCAGGTGGTGCGACAATAAGAACTGTTTTCCCCGGAGTGGGGCGCTTCTCAGCGCTTAGACCGGGACGTACTTGTTGACTTCGGACAAGAGCTCAGCCTGTTTGAATGGCTTGAGCAGACCGGTAACCGCGCCAAATTTCAAGGCAATCTCAAGAAAGGAAGAATCGGCGGAGCCAGTGATCGCGATGATCGGAAGGCTGGGACTCAGTTGGTTGAGCTTCTGGATTGTCTCCAGTCCGTCCATTTCAGGCATGAGAATGTCTGTCAAGACCAAGTCGGGTGCATACTGTTTGTATAGCGCGATGCCGTCCCTGCCGTTAGATGCTTCAATGACCTCATAGCCATTCCTGCTGAGCATTTTGCCGATGGTTTCCCGGGTGAATTCAATGTCGTCAATTATCAGTACTTTTGCCATTTATGATCGTTCTTTGCCATCACTTAGTAATTAGAGCGCCACCCTCGTTCGGGTTGCACCTGAGGCGCGTTGCCTTTAAAGGTGTTATCGTAATTATTGTTCTTTTCTTGAATGGCGACGCAGGAATGCGTTGAGAGTTTGATGAAGTTTCTTCAACAAATGTGTAACCGGGGAGTTCCGGAATGAATGATTTTGGCGTGAAGCGGAGATTGTGTGAGCAGAAACGCTCTACATGCGGTCAATGAAAATGAGGGTGAAGAGGATGGGCAAATAGATGATCGAGGCATGAAGAAGCTGTCTGGCGCAGCGAGTGGATTTTTGCACAGCTACGCGTACGCCTGAGACGAGAAAGACAATACCGAGAACCAGTGCGCCGACAAAATATACTGTTCCGGTAAGCCCAACGAGCGTTGGCAGCAAACTTACCGACAACAGTGCCAAACAGTTCACAATGATATGAAAGCCTGTGGCCGTACCGGTTTTGTCCATAACGGGCAGCACCTTAAATCCACCGCGCGCGTAATCTTCACGGTAAATCAACGCGATGGCCAGGAAGTGCGGCAATTGCCAGAAGAAAAGAATCGAGAACAAAATCCAGCCCTCTGGGCTGAGGTCACCGCGCACCGCGGTCCAACCTCCAAGAGCCGGAAGCGCGCCGGGTACAGCGCCAATGACGGTGGATAGTGTTGTCTTACGTTTTAGCGGCGTGTAGACGAAAACATAGCTGGTCAGCGTCAAGGCTGCCAGAGCGCCCGTAAGCAGATTGACAGCGACGAGCAAATAAGCGATTCCGAAGACAGAGATTGAGATGGCGAAAATTCGGACTTCAGCCACAGAAAGTCTGCCATCTGGCAGCGGCCGTTTTTGCGTCCGCTTCATCGTGGCATCGATATCGCGTTCGATGAGTTGATTCAACGCGTTTGTACCGCCGGCCACGAGCCAGCTGCCGAGCAGCGTATGAAAAAGTAAGGCAAAATTCAGCGGGCTATTTGCGCCCAGATAGAATCCTCCCAGAGTACTGATGATGACCATGAAGGTCACGCCGGGCTTGGTAAGTTCCCAGTAGTCGCTTAAACGTTTTTTTAATTTATTCACTGTGTTGGTGTGCTTTCTGTTTATTATGCGGCCGGTTGTTCAACACAATAGGTCGCTTCCGGTTCGTTTATCGGTGATTTCAGAAGAAGATACGCGCGCAAGCTCAAAAAGACGCTGGTTGCCAGGATGAAAGCTCCGGTGGCGACGTGCGCTGTCGTGGGAATGACTGCCTTGCGTGTCCAGATGGTGAAGGCGGCCAGGGTAATTTGCAGCACCAAAGCTGCCAGCAGGACAGAGGCCGGCCGAGTCAGTCCGGGCTGTCCGCGGTGATGGCGAAAAATCTGGGCGACGGTCCAGCAGATGCAGATGAGAACGGCCAGGGCGCCCAGCCGGTGCAGAAAATGGATTGCCACAGCTTGTGATTCGAGTGGCGGGATGATTTTGCCGAATGCCAAAGGAAAATCCGGAATCGCCAAGCCTGCGCCCGAATGCCGCATGATCGCGCCGATAATCAACTGAGTATAGACTGCTGCAGTAGTCAAAATTGCCAAATTGAGTATCCCTGGCCTGCTCGAATCAAGCGCCTGTTCTGGCTGCTGCATCCAACTTCTGGATGTTAAGACCGCCAGCGCGAGGGTCAGGGCAAAAAAGGCCTGTGCCAGGCAGCCGTGCAGCACCGAAATGGACGTTGGCAGTTGGTATAGTACGGTTATGCCACCCAGTACACCCTGCAATATAACTGCCGCCAATGCGCCAATGCCCAGCCACTTTAGCCATCTGCGCCGATCTTGTAGCCACAGCCAGACGGCAAGTACGATAGTCAGCATCCCGACGAGTGAGGCGATCATTCTGTGGCCATGCTCATAAAGAATTCCACCCACCATCTTGGACAGTGGAAAAGAAAACATGAACTGGCCGTAAGTGTTCGGCCAATCTGGAACTGAAAGACCGGAGCCGGTACTGGTCACCAGCCCGCCGATGAATATCAAAAGAAATGTGGCGACCGCGACTAATTTTGCGAAGCGGTTTAACCACGCTTTGTAATTTGCAACGGGTTCCATTTTATTCTGCCGCGCCTGCGACTTGTTCTACCATTTCAACCTGTACTGTG
>SMXE01000082.1 GCA_004357015.1 Caldithrix sp. | reverse complement strand
GTGAGAGCTCTTGAAAATAATCTTCAGTCATGCACTGTTCTGCAACGTATTGGAATCGGCATTTTGCCTGTAGATATTATTAAAGATAATTCTGTAATCAGAATTATTATGACACAGGGTAAAATTGAGATTTCTCCGCAAATAACAGATGAAAATCGACACAATATCCTTTGCGCACTCAATTTAGCTGACCCTGATTTGGACGAGAGATGCCCCATTCAGATTGTCTCAACCGGGCACTCAAAAGTTATGGTTGGGATTAAGAGCAGAGAGATATTGAATTCTCTTGTACCGGATTTTACGCAATTAGTGAATATTAGCAGGAAGGTTGGCAGCAATGGCTTTTTTGTCTTTACCTTAGATTCTGATGATAATGACATTCTCACTCATGGTAGAATGTTTGCACCTGCAATAGGAATCACGGAAGATCCTGTTACTGGAAATGGTCATGGGCCGCTTGGTGTCTATCTCGTGCATCACAATATCTTAAAAACATCAGAAGGTTCCGTTACATTTAATGGAAGACAAGGTGAAGCTATCAAAAGACCGGGCGTTGTTACAGTTACCGTTGCGGTCGAGGATGGAAAACCATTCAAGGTTCAAGTAGGTGGTCATGCCGTTGTTGCATTCAAGACAGAAATAGAAATCTAAAGACTGGTGAGATAAAAACAATATTAAGGGCGAACCGCAAAAAGTCACCGCGCTTGCTGCCGGGTGTTAAGGTATATCTGTGTTTGAACGGTTCATCAGATGATTAGATTTTGAAATAAAAAATTAAGGAGGAATCAAATGAAAGATTTTTGGTTTAAGGAATTGACGGCAGCGCAGACGGCTGCTAAAGAGAGGGGAAAACTGGTGCTGGTCGATGTCTGGGAGGATACTTGACTCGGATGCGCTCGAATGGATCGCGTGACGTATCCGAATGAAGATGTACAAGAATATTTAAAAGAACATTTCATCGGTGTTAAATTGGAGCAGCATATTGACGCAAAACGCGTTGCCCAACTCTTGCGCCCGCGCAAGCTGACATGGTCGCCGCTCTTCCTGGTGTTAGGTCCATCAGGCATCGAGCATAGACTCATTCTCGGCTACTATCCGCCCCGGAAATTCATAGCCGAGCTCGATTTGGGGCGTGGCCTCGCCTCCCTTACTGCCGGGGCGGCTGACGCAGCTGAGGAAATTTTTGCAACTCTGACGATGCGATTCGAGAATACCAGTGTCGTGCCTGAAGCGCTTTTCTGGCAAGGCATCGCCCGTTACCGAAGCACGCGGCAGAAAAAAGATCTGAGCATAGCCTGGCAGGAGATCTTGCAGCGGTTTCCAGAATCGCATGGGCGCACAAGAGCGACTTTATTGAGGAATTGGCACGCACATGACTTACAAATTCAGGCAGGTCGGTGTGGCTAAACACCGTGCAGAGGCCATTTGCAATCAGTCTGGAGTGCATCACTTTGTTTCCAGCCGACCGCGGGACACTGGGTTTTGTGGAATGGTTTTGTACTTTCTCGAAGTTTCTTTCTAAACAGGACTCGGAACGACACCTGTTCGTGTTG
The DNA here is from genome assembly GCA_004357015.1 of Caldithrix sp. GTDB lineage: Bacteria > Zhuqueibacterota > Zhuqueibacteria > Oceanimicrobiales > Oceanimicrobiaceae > CR04bin15. Next base: position 3,733 of record SMXE01000082.1, on the reverse strand, counting down.
GAGGCCAGGCAGTTATTTTATTTAAGACCGAAATCGTCATTTAAAAAAGATCATCAAGCTGAAATAAATCTGAGTTCGCAATCGATTGTGATCTACACCATAGGAGATAAAAAATGAATACGACTTACCAACCCGAGCACGAGGAAACACTGGATCCTGAAGATTGGGACCTGGCCCGAGGTCTCGGCCACCGCATGATAGACGACCTGATAGACTATTGGAAAACGGTGCGCGACCGACCTGTCTGGAAACGCCCGCCGGATGAGGTTAAGGCGCGATTCCATGAACCATTGCCTGAGAAGCCACAAGGCATGCAGCAGGCATACCGGGACTTTCAAGATCTGGTGCTTCCCTATCCAAAAGGCAATATCCACCCAAGCTTCTGGGGTTGGGTCGATGGCACCGGCACCGTGTTCGGCGCCTTCGCGGAAATGTTGGCGGCGGGTATGAATTCTAACCTTGGCGTTGCTGATCACAGTGCGGTTTACGTGGAGCGGCAAGTGATAAGCTGGAGCAAGGAAATGCTCGGTTTTCCCGGGACCGCGAGCGGCATTCTCACCAGTGGGGCATCGGAGGCGAACCTCATCGGGTTGCTGGTCGCCCGCAACTCTGTGGCAAACACGGACGTCGGCAACTATGGTATGGGCAATGCAGAGGGGAGGCTCACCTTGTATGGCTCGACAGAAAGCCACAGCTCACTCATCAAAGCGGCGGACATTCTCGGGCTTGGCAAGGAGGCCTTTCGAAAAGTGCCTGTCAACGAAAATTTCCAAATTGATCTTGGTGCGCTTCGCGCTGCAATTGTCCGCGACCGTGAGCAGGGTCACGTCCCTTTCTGTATTGTCGGAAATGCAGGAACAGTCAATACCGGTGCCATCGATCCATTGGATGAGCTGGCTGAACTTGCCCGGGCCGAAAAGCTTTGGTTCCATATCGATGGTGCGTTTGGAGCGCTGGCTGCACTCTTACCGGAATATGAAAACAAGATTCGAGGGCTGTCAAAAGCCGATTCACTCGCCTTCGATTTCCATAAATGGCTCTATGTGCCTTACGAAGCAGCATGTGTGCTCGTCCGCGACGCAGAAAAGCACCACCATGCCCTGGCCGTATCAGCTGATTATTTGAACCCGCAGGCACGCGGGATGGCGGCGGGCCCGGAACCGCTTTCCAACTATGGCATACAGTTGTCTCGGGGCTTCAAAGCGCTTAAAGTCTGGCTTTCATTGAAAGAACACGGAATCGACAAGTACCGCCGCTTGATCAGGCAAAATATTCATCAAGCCCGCTACCTGGGGTCATTGGTCGAAGCAAGCCAAAAGCTCGAACTTTTAGCGCCGGTGTCCCTGAATATCGTTTGCTATCGCTACAACCCCGGCGGATTTGATGAGGACGCGCTTAACCGTCTTAATCAGACGCTTCTTGCCGAACTGCAGGAGCGAGGCATCGCCGCACCGTCTTACACGGTCATCAACGGCAGGTTCGCCATTCGCGTGGCAAACACGAATCACCGTAGTAGGAGAGAGGATTTTCACCGCCTCGTACAAGCGAGCCTTGCCATAGGTGAGGCCATTCTCTGCGCCAGGCCCGCCGAAGCGGTGGTCTGAAGGTGAGATTTCCTTCTTCAGGGACTGTTTTTATAAGTTTCAGATGTCGAATTTCCATCGGACTCTGTAATTACAGAAAACTTAAAAAAATTATTCCCAATTTCACCTTAAACGCAAGGGCTCACCCTTAAACCGGGATCAGACATGAACTATTAAATTGAAATCATGCAGCCCAAAGACTGAGCTAAGGTGAGCTCGATTTATGCATAGGCATATACCCTGACATTTCATAGCGCCAGAGTATAAAATGCTTGCTTTTCTTTAACTGTCTCTTATTTTAATGATATTCTCTTTTATCAAAGAGACAAAATTTGCAACCAATTTCGATTTGAAGCGGTCTAATGTTAATCAGCATTAGTAAAATTTCCAATCATTTTCATAATCTTCTAATTCATACTAAATTTAATCAAAACGGGAGGGTACGCTTTGAAAAGGCGAGATTTCCTTCGTATTGGCGGTATTGGAGTGGGCGCTATGGCCATTCCTTTATCCGTTCTGGGACGTCCTTTTACCGGACTTCTGGAACCTGTTGACACTGCGGAAAAGAAGCGGCTGGCGGATATCGCTTTGAATGCCGCGCGGGCCAAAGGCGCAACCTACACGGATGTGCGTATTGGCCGTTATCTTAATCAATTCATCATCACGCGTGAAGACAAAGTTCAGAACATCGTTAACACCGAATCCTACGGCACCGGAATTCGAGTCATTACCAATGGCACCTGGGGTTTTGCCGCTACCAGTGAAGTGACACCGGAAAGCATTGCCAAAGCCGCTGAACAAGCGGTTGCCATTGCTAAGGCGAATTCGAAATTTCAGGATGAGCCGGTCATCTTAGCCCCGGTGAAAAATTATGGAGAAATCAGCTGGAAGACACCTATCGGGGAAAATGCATTTGATGTGCCGATTTCGGAAAAAGTCGATTTGCTCATGGCGGTCAATGATGCGGCAATGAAGAATGGCGCGAATTTTGTCAATTCATTTTTGTTTCTGGTGAATGAACAAAAATATTTCGCTTCCTCAGAAGGTTCCTACATTGATCAGGATGTCCATCGAATTTGGCCTAACTTTACCGTAACAGCAATTGACCCTGACAAAGGCAAATTTAAAACCCGCAACTCACTTAGCTCGCCAATGGGGATGGGTTGGGAATACCTGGACGCCCGGGCTGAAAGCAAGATTTTCGGGGTGACCACGCGTTATGGCAATCATTATGACATGGTGGAAGACGCCACTATGGCTGCACAGCAAGCACAGGAAAAAATCAAAGCCAAATCCGTTGAGGCCGGCAAGTACGATCTCATTCTCGACCCGTCGCATCTCTGGTTGACCATTCATGAATCCGTCGGCCATCCACTGGAGTTGGACAGAGTTTTGGGCTATGAAGCCAATTACGCCGGGACCAGCTTTGCGACACTGGACAAATGGGAAACCAAGTCATTCAACTACGGCAGTGAGTTGGTCAATCTCATCGCTGATAAAACTCAGCCAAAATCTCTCGGTGCTGTTGGTTATGATGACGAAGGCGTGAAGTGTAAGAAATGGGCTTTGGTGAAAGATGGCATTCTGGTTAATTATCAGGCCATTCGCGATCAGGTTCACATTCTGGGTGAAAATGAATCCCATGGTTGCTGCTATGGCGATAGTTGGAGTTCTGTCCAATTTCAAAGAATGCCGAATGTCTCTTTGGCGCCCGGCAAAGAAAAGCTCACCCCGGAGCAAATGATTAAGGACGTTGAAAAAGGCATTTTTATCGTGGGGAACGGCTCTTTTTCGATCGACCAGCAGCGCTACAATTTCCAGTTCGGCGGGCAGCTTTATTATGAGATCGCTGATGGCAAAATTGTCGGGATGCTGCGCGATGTCGCTTATCAATCCAACACACAGGAATTCTGGAATTCTTGTGTCGGCATTTGCGATCAAAGCGATTATCGTTTCGGCGGCTCATTTTTTGACGGTAAAGGCCAGCCGGGACAAATCAGTGCGGTTTCGCACGGCTGTTCAACCTCCCGGTTTAATGGCGTGAATGTCATTAATACCGAAAGAAAAGTTTGATTAAATCTGTAAATAAAAAATAAAGGGAAAGTGCATTATGGCTCTATTAACTAAATCAGAAGCAAAGGCCATTCTGG
>SMXE01000081.1 GCA_004357015.1 Caldithrix sp. | reverse complement strand
CTGCAGATGATGATTGAGGTGGCCGCTCACCGCGCCAATCAATGGATGCTCGCGGAATTCGAATCCAAGAACAATGTCTACTTGCGCAAAATAGTGGAAGAGGCAGACGTTCGGGTGCTAAAGTTTCCCGACCAGGTACTGCGAACCCTCAGGCGCTACAGCGACGAAGTCATCGACGAGCTCACCGCGACTGACCCGCTGAGCAAGAAGGTCTACGCTTCGTTCGAGAAATTCAGCCGGGAGGTTGCCGGCTGGGCCGAGATTTCGGAAAAAGTTTACTACTCGCTGCCAGAGTTCTCCTGACACCAAAGCCGGCCTTTTCTTAAAAGGTTTGGTCTGAACCACTCATTGATCCAGCACAGAGCACAGTGGGCACTGAGAAAAATGGGATTAGAGTAGTCCCCCCGATTGTAAATCCTAGTACAACGCACCTACGTGTCGGAAATGTGGAACAGGGCATGTTGCTAACACGGATTCAACCCTGTCATGGTTTTGAACTCGGACAAGGTTACGATTATTGCGCGTAGGCACGAGGCGTTCCAAGTCATCGTATGATGCCTTTATTGATGCTTTATTCCTTGCTTGTTTGTATACTATTTTGTATTTAATTGCTAATTGTCGTGGTAAATTGTGTTGTTTCTAATTTTGAACAAACCCCTGCAGTGCATTATACATGGCTTTAACCCCTATTTTTGTTGGTGTTAACAAAATTATGGGGACTCTTTTGGTTATGTTGAAATCTTTTTTACTGCGCACAACGGGTTAAGTTAATCTCTTCGCCGCATTGCACCATCTCCGCATGACTGAAAAGCGCTGCTGCATGAAAAGGAGGTGTTTCTGTGTCACGGATGAGACACCTGTCCTTACGGTTAACACAAATTCAGCAACCATGTGAAAAGCCGTCACCCAACGGGAGACGGAGGTTGTGTTTAAGCTTAATATAAACAGTATGTTGGAAAAAAGTTACAAAAGATGTGTATTTTGGTATGCAAGTTGTAGAGCAATTCTCGACGTTTTGTAAAATGAGTCTGTCTGCAAATCGTTTTCAGTGAGCGTAATTGATTAATATAAGTTATGATTTTATAAATACTCATTGCCTCCTGTATTCAGTTTTTCAGGCAATCATCTCCCAGGGAAATTGGGGTACCAACTGGAACTAAAATTTTAGGGTGAAAAATGAACCGTTTTGTTTGTAAGGTTGGTTTTCTGGCCGTTTTTGTCTGCGCTGTTATGACCACAATTTTTTTCTCACTCGATGACGCCTATGCCCAGGATTATATCATGGGTGAAGAGCAAAACCAACTGCAGATGAAAGTCCACATTATCGGCGAGGTGAAAAAACCAGGAGAGTATTTGGTTTCGGATAAGACCAACATCCTTGAGCTTCTTTCCAAAGCAAGCGGCCCGACCGAGTTCTCAAACCTGGGTTCGGTAACGATCAGTAGGGTTCAACATGGTGCCAATGGCAACGGTCGCCTTCGGACGGGAAACGAAGTGATAAGAGTCAATCTGGAGAACTATCTGAGGCGACCTAACAACACTTCTCCGCCGAACTTGAAACCTGGAGACGTAGTTTTTGTGCCGAGAAATGCCTGGAGTAGGTGGCGGAGCACCTTTACAATCATCCGGGATCTTTCGGTGGTTGCCAGTTTGTACCTGCTCTATTTGAGACTATAATTTAGGATGCCGGAAGAGATTAAGAGCTTGGGAGAGAGCTATGCCGAGTAATGACAGTCAGGAAATTGTCGCGCTGATTTCCAAAATTGCCAAGAGAAGAAAGAAGATCGTCGCCTTGAGTGTGGTAGGGCTTCTCATTCCGGTCATTTTCTACAACGAGATGGCCATGCCAACTTATGAGGCCGCCACGAGTTTGGTTTTTGAGGAGTTTTCCAATTCGATTTCCAAGTATGGTTATGACCTGTCACGGGAAATCCTGATTCAGAACCGGCTTGAGGAGATCAAAAGCCTTTCGTTCGCAGAGGATATCGCGACCGCGCTGCCCACCGAATACTACGGGAAATTCAATCTTCCGGATGACGCGCCACCAGACTTTGACAAGTTTGGCTACATCAGCGTGAAGATCAACCGGAAGATTGTAGCGTACGCCATTCGTGGTTCCAATGTGATTCAAATGGGCTTTGAATCGAGCGATCCTGCCTTGTGTCGTGAAGTCGCGAACACCGCTGCGCAGGTTTTTCAGCAGCGCGTCAGCCGGGTTAGGCAAGAGGGTGTCAGCGGTGTTCGAACATTTATTGAAGAACAGCTCATGCGCGTGCAGGAGCAGCTAAACGATTCGGAGCAGGAGTTAAAGGCTTTCAAGGAGGCCAACAACATCATTTCGGTTGACAGGGAGTCGCAGGCTTTGCTGAAGACCATGACCGAAGCGGAGGTCTTGTACAATCAGGTCAAATCCAATCGCGGCTCTGTTGAGGAAAGGCTTGTAACCGTCGAGACCAAATTGCGCCAACAAAAGGAAACACTGGTGCCTTCAATCACGGACATTGCGACGCCCTACACGCAGCGCCTGAAAGAGAAGCTTATTTCGTTGCAACAGCAGGTGACTGAACTGAAACTGAGCGGCTACGAGGACGATCATCCCAAACTAGCACAGCTTGAAAGGGAGACCGAGCAGACCAAGAAGAGCCTCGCGGCCGAAGCGCTTAAGATCGCCAAAGGTGAGAGCATCATCGACCCTATCGCGCAGATCGAGAAGTACGTTAACGAAGTCTACACCTTGCAGATTGAGTTGGAAACGCTGAAAGCTCAGGAGGACATGCTCAAAGAAACGATGAAGAAATATGAGGGCAAGATGCGTTCTCTGCCGGAAAAGGAGTACGTTCTGGCCAGGTTGACCCGCCAGAAGGAAGTGATGGCACAAAGCTACATGATGCTGTTGCAGAAGCGCGAAGAAGCCAGGATTTCCGAGGCTGAAAATCTGACAAGCATCCGGGTGATCGACAAAGCCAGAACACCCTTCATTCCTATTTCTCCAAGAAAGAAGCTGAATGTCGCCATTGGGTTGTTCCTGGGATTGTTGATTGGTTTCGGCGTCGCCTTTATCAGAGAAGTAAGTGCCACCAGCCTGGATTCAGCCGACGAGTTGGAAGAACTCACAGATTGGCATGTGCTGGCCTCGATCCCTGTGATCTCAATCGCAGGGAACGGACGGTTTCCGCTGCTCAATCGTCCGTCCAACGGCAGTTCGAAGAGTCCTCTCATCAAACAAGGTTTGATCACCGACGGCGATACCAGCAAGAGCGCAATTGCAGAGACTTACCGCATGTTGCGCACAAATCTGCAGTTCCTCGGCCTTGGCGATAAGTATAAAACAATCCTCATTACCAGTATCGGACCGGACGAAGGAAAGACGACCACGTTGACCAATCTTGGCGCAACCCTCGCCATGATGGAACAGAAGGTGCTCCTCGTCGATGCGGACCTGCGCAGACCCCAGATGCATTCCATTTTTGACATCGATAAGGAACCGGGACTCACCGACCTGCTGGTGTATCACGGCGCGATGAAAGATGATGTGCCAATCGTGGATGGCAATCAGCCACTGACCGAGAAAGGATTCAAACATCAGGAGTTGGGCGACCTTGTGGATAATTTTTCTGACTTTGTCATGGATAGTCATTTTCTCAGCAAGATAAACAACCTGGCTGGTATCAGTAACCTGAACATGTTGAACAGCTCGCTGGTGGAAGCGGTGCAGTCCACGTACATAGAGAATCTGAAAGTCCTGACCAGTGGCAAGCAGTTGAAAAATCCGAGCGAGACCGTTTCGTCCATTTCAATGAAGGCGCTGCTCGACGAACTGAAGAACAAGTTTAACGTTGTGCTGATCGATTCAGCACCGTTGTTGCTGGTTCCGGAAACGATGGTTATCTCATCGCTGGTCGATGGCGTCATTTTTGTGGTGGATGCTCAGAAATATCATCAGGAGATGCTGGTCAAAGCCAAGAGCTTGTTGCAACAGACCAATGCCAAAGTTATAGGGGTCGTCATCAATAACGTTGAAATGGATCGTAGCAACAAGAGCACCTACTATTACTACTCCCAAGAGTAACATGTCAAATTTTCTCAAAATAAAGTAATGTGATGCAGACGACCTGGTTATACAGTGGACTACTTATTTTTGTGATAGCGGCGGTTGTGGCCATTTTCAAATGGCGTCGGAAAGAATCTTTCGGCAGAGCAAAAACTCTCAATTCAGATTTGCAGTTAGGCGCGGTGCCAACTTACCGCAGCACGCTCAAACAGTTAACGGATGAGCTGGCGAGAGTCAGGCGGTACCATCGCCCGCTTTCAATTGTTGTGTTGCGGTTGGAGAGCGATCAATTACTTCTCGATCTCAAGCGCAGTCTGGTTGCTGGGTCCGGCAATGGTGGCGCCGACTCTTACAACCAGGTCATGCAGACTATCCAACTGGTCTTCTCACTAGTCGGCTCAATACTGAAAGAGGCCTTGCGGGAAAGCGATATCGCGTGTTACGACGTGCCGAACAATCAATACATCATCATGCTTCCGGAGTCTACTCGCGAGCAAGCGACGATGACCGTGACGCGTTTGAAAAAATTACTGTTCAAGCGCACCGCGGGACACCTTGTCGCTGGCATAGCCGAGTTCCCGGCCGACGGCCTGATCGTTGAAGACCTGGTCAAACTTTCCGTGCAGAAGTTCAGTGCCAATAAAAATGGCCAGCTAGAAAAAGACGGACAATCAAAACGAATAGATTCACAACATGCTAAGGGCCGATGAAAATACTAAGAGAGAGTGAATTGGCTGTCGATAGTAGATTGGCAGAGAGACGTCGAAGAAAATCCGGGCAAAACGGTTCTTTGAGTCGAACCGGGGCTGCTGCGGCTTTTGTACTGGCAGAGGGCAGCAACAAGCAATGGTATGAGCGATACGCAGAGAAGCGGATTTTAGGCATTGACGCCTATTGCAAACTCAAACGGGTTGTTGATATTGTCGCGTGTGTTCTGAGTTTACCGGTCTTGCTGCCCATGCTCGCCATCTGTTACGTGGTCATCAAGATGGATTCTCCGGGCCCTGTGTTTTTCTACCAGAGGCGCACGGGCAAGGGTGGCAAACGCTTTAAAATGTACAAGTTGCGCACTATGGTGTCGAACGCGGAAGAATTGAAAGAAAAATACATGCACCTGAACGAGCTAACTTATCCCGACTTCAAGATTTCTGAAGATCCGAGAATTACGCGCGTTGGCCGGTTTATGAGAAAAACGAGTCTTGATGAACTGCCTCAGATTTACAATGTTCTGAAAGGGGAGATGGCCCTGGTGGGGCCGAGACCGACCTCATTCAGCGCCAGAACCTACAGGCTCTGGCACACTGCCCGGCTCGAAGTAACGCCGGGGATGACAGGCTTGTGGCAGGTTTCAGGGCGCAACGAATTGGACTTTGATGACCGGCTGCGGTTGGATATCGCTTATCTGCGGAACCAGTGCTGTGCTCTTGATTTCCAAATTCTTCTGAGAACCTTTGGTTCGGTTCTTCATGGGCGGGGAGCAAACTAGATGACAGAGTTTCTGATAACAACATTCTGGCTTGGGCTGGCCGTGCTTGTCTATGTTTATGGCGGCTTTTCCGTACTCCTTGCACTTGTGGCCAAAATCGTCAACCGGCGCATTGTTCAAAAAGAAATTACGCCGAGAGTGAGCGTCATCATCGCCGCTTATAATGAGCAGCAGAGCATCGCGGAAAAATTGGAAAACGTGCTTTCACTGGATTATCCCTCGGAGATGCTTGAAGTCATAGTGGCGTCGGATGGGTCGGACGACCAGACGGCCACCATAGTAGCGGGATTTGAGTGCCGCAGAGTTCAGCTTCTCGACCTGCCAAGGCAAGGTAAAATATTCGCCATAGATGCCGCGGTGAAACGAGCATCTGGCGAGATTCTGGTTTTTTCCGATGCAAATACAATTTTCCTGCCACAGGCGCTGCGAATGCTGGTTCGAAACTTCGCTGATCCGAGTGTGGGCGGCGTGTGCGGCAACCAAAAACATCTCCCGCCTGACAAGAGCGACAACAGCAGCGAGGGCGAGCATCTGTACTGGGCGTACGACAAATGGCTGAAGACCAGAGAGAGCCTTACGGGCTCCATCGTTTCTGCCGACGGCGCAATCTATGCGATTCGCACACGGCTCTACGAAATGCCTGCGCGCACCGACGTGACCGACGATTTTGCTATTTCCACCGGCGTTATCGAAAAGGGATACCGTCTGGTCTTTGAAAACGATGCGCTGGCGCATGAGAAAGCTTCAGTGAAAGCGGCCGATGAATTCAACCGGAAAGTGCGCATTATGAACCGCGGTTTGCGCAGCGTGTTGTTGCGGAAGAAGCTGCTGAATCCATTTAAATACGGATTCTATTCCATTGTCCTTTTTACCCACAAAGTCCTCCGCCGGATGGTGCCGTTTGTTCTCCTTTGGTTGCTATTGGCGAACTTTATTCTCGCAGCGCAAAGCAGTTTCTTTGTAGCATTGGCGATGTTGCAGGTGCTATTCTATGCTTTGGCGATGTTTGGGTATCTGTTCCGAGACACCCGGCTTGGTAAGTTCAAGATTTTCTATATTCCGTTTTTCTATTGCCTGGCCAATTGTGCTGCTCTGATCGCCATAACACGGCTATTGCGCGGCAAGCGGATTGAGCTTTGGCAGCCACACAGGGAAACGTTGGAAGGCACGCTGGTTGAAAGCGAAATGTTATAAATCGGCGTATCTCATTATTTTACCCAGATATTGGAGGTTGTATGCGAGTTCTTGTTATCAGTTCTATCGATTCCGACGCCATTGCGAAAATGAGTTCAGAGCATGACGTCAAGTGTCATGTCAATCCGGATGAAGCAACCCTTAGCCAGCTGATTCAAGACCGCGAAGTGCTCATCCTTCGCAGCGGCGTCTTTGTGAACGCTGGGGTCATGGATAGTGCTCCGGAACTGAAATTGATCATTCGCGCCGGGTGTGGCCTAGACAATATAGATGTTGAGCACGCCAGAAGACGCTGTATTAAACTACACACCATTCCGCAGCCTGCGGCCTTCGCTGTCTCTGAGATGACGTTCGCTTTGATGCTCGCATTGGCGCGCCGTGTTCTGGAAGCGCATGCAGCCTGGAGTCGGGGGAAATGGCTAAAGACACAGCTTAAAGGCAGGTTACTGTACGGCAAGACGCTTGGAATCATCGGCGCCGGCAACATTGGTAGTCGGGTTGGCCAGCTTGGCAATGCTCTGGGAATGCGGGTACTTGGATGTGTCGAATATCCAACGCCTGAGCGCGCGCAAGAATATCTCAAAAAAAATATCGAG
>SMXE01000080.1 GCA_004357015.1 Caldithrix sp. | reverse complement strand
AAGATTCCCTTTTTTGGAATATGTCTCGGAATGCAGTGCGCGATTATTGAGTTTGCGCGTAATATTTGCGGGCTCCACAACGCCAATGGGTCCGAGTTTTCCAGCCAGACGGAATACCCCGTCATCGATATCATGGAGGAACAAAAGAGCTTGGCGAATCTTGGCGGAACCATGCGTTTGGGCGCATACGCCTGCCGCATCACACCAGGAACGCGCACATACGAGATTTACCGCAAAGAAGAGATTTCGGAGCGCCACCGGCATCGCTATGAAGTAAACAACGATTTTGTTGCTGCGCTCGATGAGAAGGGAATGATAGCAACCGGAATCAACCCTGATACGAACCTTGTTGAGATCATCGAGGTTCAAGACCACCCTTGGTTTATCGGCGTGCAGTTCCACCCCGAGTTGAAGTCCAGAGCCCTCACCCCCCATCCTCTTTTTCGTGAATTTGTAACGGCTGCGCTGTCATACGATGATGAATTGCTGGAACGGAAATAAACAGTTGATTTTCATAGTCGAATTGTCGATAAGTTATTGATGAGACGGGACATAGCAACATATTTTATTTTCTCGATGTGCTTGCTTGTGGGCTGCCAATCCAACCAGGACATTGCCACAAACGAAGCGAATATATCGGATATTCCGGATCAGGTAAGTTTTCACGCGACTCTGACCACGACGCATAACGGTGAACTTGCATCCAGAATCAAATACGGGCGCATGGAGAGATTTTCCAGCAAAAAGATAATCAAATTTCATGACGGCGTCGAGATTAACCGGTACGATGCCGGTGTGTTGAAATTTGAGATCCGCGCCGAGCAGGCAACGCTGAATGAAGTGAATGATAATCTTGAGTTAGTGGGAAAAGTTGTTGTCAAGACGCATGACGGTATCGAGGTTTTTGCGGAGAAACTGCTCTGGGATGAAAAACAAGATATTGTCACCTCGGATGTTTTTGTAACCGTGATAACGGCGGAACAGGATACGATCAACGGTACCGGCTTTGAGTCCGGCAACGCATTCAAAAATTGGGTGATCAAAGAGCCTTCCGGGGTGACGCAAAAAAAACTCAGTCTGGGTGGCGGTGAACCCTCCGCTGACGAGAAGTGAATTTTTCTGTTCTTCTACAGTCTCTATCATTTCTGCTCATAGCGGTGGCTGGTTCTTCGCCTGCAAAAGAGCAGCAGGAAAGGCTACGGTTGATTCATGCAGATGTGCTGCGACGTCAGGATGTCGATGAACGGGTCATTCAGAGCCTTGAGGGCAACGTTGAATTTCGTCAGGGGGAAACGTCGATTTTCTGTGACATTGCCAGGCAGTTCATTACAGAGAACAAATACGCGCTCATCGGCCACGTCAGAATTTATGATGTTGGGCAGACCTTGCTGGCGGATACGGTTGTTATTTATGAGGCGGAGCGAAAACAAGTAGCCTCGGGTCATGTGGTGAGTATCGCGGATCAGGACACAACGTTTGCTGACAGGATCACATACTTTGACGCTGAAGATAAACTGATTTCGGAAGGCCATGTTCGGATTGTCAAGCCCGACGATATGACCGAGCTTACGGCGGGCGTGGCAGTTTACCAACGCAATGACAATTATGGTAAAGTCTGGGATAGTCCTGTTTGGATTCAATTTGATAGTCTGGGCGCTGAGGTCACGAGAATAATCGCCGACACTTTGGAGATGTTCCGGAAAGAGAATCGCACACTTGCCAGCGGGAACGTTAAAATTACGCAGCCTACGGTTATGGCAACATGCGGCGAAGCGGAATTCTGGCGGGATGATGAGAAGATCGTCCTGTTGTACGATCCACATGTGGAGCAAACAAATCAGCGTATTGCGGGAGATACATTGCAGCTTTATCTCGAAGATTCACGTCTGAGGAAAGTCATCGTAAGAGGTGAAGCCGTGGCTGTTTCTGATGCCGATTCACTTCAAAAAGGCAGGTGGGAAAACAAACTAACCGGCCAACTTATGGTGTTTTATTTTTCGGAGCAAAAGCTGCACAAGGTCGTGATTGAAAATCAGGCTACCAGCTTGTACCATGTGATTGAGGGCGAGGAGTACAAAGGGGCGAATGAAGTATCCGGAGATCGAATTGTCATTGAATTTGAAAATGGTAAAGCGCGAAAGGTTGTCGTGCAGAGCGATCCGGACGTGGCCAGGGGCAAGTTTTTGCCGCCAAACTAATTAGGTTGATTTGAACGCTTGTACATGATATATTTAAAGCGCTTTGCTAACATTAAGAACTACAGATTTAGTCAAGATTTATAAGAGGCGAAGGGTTGCTGACAAAGTCAGCATAGAGGTCAATCAGGGGGAAATCGTTGGCTTGCTCGGTCCGAACGGCGCCGGCAAAACCACCACGTTCTATATGATCGTGGGTATGATCAGGCCCAACAGCGGCAGCATCTATCTGGGTGACACCGAGGTCACGAAGCTGCCCATGTACAAGCGGGCCAGGCTCGGTATCGGTTATCTTTCACAAGAACCGTCGATTTTTCGCAAGCTGACAGTCAGGGACAACATTCTTGCGATTCTTGAAACACTGCCGATTACTAAAGAGGAGCGCGAGCGCAGGTTACGGGAGTTGCTCGACGAGTTGAATATTGGACATCTGGCAGATAATAAAGCGTACACGCTCTCCGGTGGCGAACGCAGACGTGTGGAGATCACACGGGCGCTGGTGATAAATCCGAAGTTCATTTTGCTGGACGAACCGTTTGCCGGCGTTGATCCCATTGCAGTGGAGGAGATTCAGAATATCGTGTTGGGTTTGAAGGAAAAAGGAATTGGCGTTTTGATTACGGACCACAACGTACATGAAACGCTGAATATCACAGACCGCGCGTATCTGCTGTACGACGGGGTCGTCTTAAAGTCTGGCACGTCTGATTTCTTTGCCAGTGACCCAGCGGCGATAAAGCTTTATCTGGGTGAAAAATTCAGGTTGAACCGATAGAAGAAAACAGGATGTGCTATGCCTAATTTGATACAGAGATTAAGCCTCCAGCTGAAGCAGTCACCTCAACAGGTACTGCTATCATCATTGTTGCAGCTTCCTATCCTGAGCCTTGAGCAGAAACTCAAGGTTGAGCTGGAAATGAATCCTCTGCTTGAAATTGACGAAGAGATGGAGATGGTTGAGGAGATAGATCAAGAGGTTGAAGTTGTAGACGATGAAGTTGAATCCAAGGATGGCGAGGATACCGATGACGAAGATGACGCCATTGATGAATTCGACAAAGAGGAGATCGACTGGGACGCTATTCTGAACGATGAGGATACGTACGACTATCGCATGCCCAAGGATGACAGCGCGGAGGTTTTTGAGCGTCCGGAAGTAGCGCAGACTACCCTGCCCGAACATCTGCTAAGCCAGTTGCACATGACAGAATTGTCGGAGAAGGAGCAGATGATTGGCGAGTACATCATCTGGAACATCAACGAAGATGGCTACTTGACTTATTCGCTTGATGCCATTGCAGAGAATTTGCAGGTCGAGCCAGGTGATGCGGAAAGGGTACTGAAAGTGATTCAGCGTTTTGATCCGATCGGTATCGGCGCAAGGTCGCTACAGGAATGCCTCTTGATCCAACTGGTGGACAATGAATGCAGCGTTCCGCTGGCCGTGGAAATCATTCGTGACCACTTTGATGATTTTACGAACAAACGGTACGAAAAAATCGAGAAGAAATTGGAGATCACACTGGATGACATTCGGGAGGCCATTGAGGAAATAACCAAGCTTAATCCCAAACCGGGTGAAGGCTACGTCCTGTTTCATCAGAATGTCATCGTCCCTGACCTGGTCGTCCAACGCGATGAGGAGGGGGAGTACCACATCAGCATGAACGACTGGAATGTGCCTCATCTGCGGATCAATAATTCCTACAAGAAACTGCTGCTCGACAAAAAGAAATCCTCGAAAGAAACCCGCGATTATATCCGGCAAAGCCTTGAATCAGCGCGCTGGCTGATCAATTCCATCCACCAGCGTCGTGCCACTATTCAGCGTGTTATGGAGGCCATTATCGAGAAGCAAATCGATTTTTTCGATTATGGCCCTGAGAACATTAAGCCTATGATTCTAAAGGACATCGCAGATGAAATTGGCATGGACATCTCCACAATCAGTCGTGTAACAAACGGCAAATATGTACAAACCGAACACGGAGTTTTTGAGTTAAAGTATTTCTTTAGCGAAAGAATTAAAAGCGATGCTGGAGATGATGTTTCGAATAAAATAATAAAGAATTTCATCAAAGAAATGATCGATAGCGAAGACTCGAATAAACCGTACAACGACCAGAAGATCGCCGAGATATTGAAGGAGAAGGGTTTTCAGGTTGCAAGGCGTACCGTCGCGAAGTATCGCGAACAGATGATGATTCCGGTTTCACGCCTGAGAAGGAAATTATAGTGAGCCTGTGATGAACGTATTTCGGAGTACCACAATTATTGGTGTGCGCCACAACGGCAAAAATGCCATGGGCGGTGATGGCCAGGTGAGTTTTGGAAACTCGATTCTCAAGTCCCGGGCAAAAAAGATACGCAAGATTTACGACAATGAGGTGCTGGCGGGTTTTGCCGGCGCTTCCGCGGATGCATTTACCCTGTTTGAAAAGTTTGAGAGCCGTCTGGAGCAGTACAACGGCAATTTGAGCCGTGCTGCTGTGGAACTGGCGAAAGAGTGGCGGACGGACAGATTCCTCCGCAGGTTGGAAGCACAATTGGTGGTGATGAACCAGAAAAGCATGTTTTTGATCTCCGGAACGGGGGACGTCATCGAGCCGGATGACAAGATTATTGCGATTGGCTCCGGCGGTACCTTTGCGATGGCGGCCGCAACCGCGCTGAGCAAGCACTCAAAGCTGGAGGCGAAGCAGATCGTTGCGGAGTCCCTGAAAATTGCGGCCAATATCTGCGTTTATACCAATTCTAATCTGATGATTGAAGAAATCTAAACGAGTGTGAGGAATGCTAGATATTAAAGAGTTTACTCCAAGACAAATCGTTGAAGAGCTGGACAAATATATCATCGGCCAGGACAAGGCGAAGAAGTCCGTTGCCATCGCGCTCAGAAACAGATGGCGGAGACTGCAAGTCGAGGGTAATCTGCGGGAGGAGATTTATCCCAACAACATCATTCTGATCGGCCCAACCGGCGTTGGCAAGACGGAAATCGCGCGCCGGCTGGCAAGGTTGTCAAACGCGCCGTTCATAAAAGTGGAAGCCACGAAATTTACCGAGGTCGGTTACGTAGGCCGCGACGTAGAGTCGATGATCCGGGATTTGACGGATCTCGCGGTATCCATGGTACGCACTGAAAAAACCGAGGAGGTTGAGGAACTGGCTAAAAAGCATGCAGCCACACGCCTTCTGGAAATCCTGCTGCCGCCTCGCCCGAAAAAACGGAAGCGGGTGGGACTCGATGGGGATGAGGATTTGGAAGTGGATGAGACCGAGGCGCGCTACCTACGAACTCAGAAGAAGCTGAGAAAACAACTGGACAACGGCGATCTGGAAGACCGAATGGTGGAGCTTGATGTGCAGAGCGATCAGTCACCTCTGATGCAGATCATCTCTCCTATGGGAGTCGAGGAGATGGGCGTGAATCTGCAGGACTTGTTGGGTAACATGGCGCCGAAGAAGACCAAACGCCGCAAAATGACGGTTGGGGAAGCGCGCGCTTACCTGATACAGGAAGAAGCGCAGAAGCTCATCGATATGGATCAGGTTGTGCAGGAGGCTATCGAGCGGGTTCAGAGTTCCGGCATTGTTTTCCTCGACGAAATTGACAAGATAGCTGGCGAGAACAGCAATTCCGGCCCTGACATATCCAGGCAAGGTGTGCAGCGAGACTTGCTGCCGGTGGTCGAGGGCACGAGCGTGTTCACAAAATACGGCATGGTCAGGACACACCACATTCTTTTCATCGCCTCTGGTGCGTTCCACACGTCAAAGCCGTCGGACCTGATCCCTGAGTTGCAGGGCCGTTTCCCTATTCGGGTTGAGCTGGCAAGCCTCACTGCCAAAGATTTTATCCGGATCTTGACTGAACCTGAAAACGCCCTGATCAAACAGTACATTGCGCTTTTCGAGACGGAGGGAGTGAAGGTCACGTTCAAGGATGACGCAGTGGAGGAAATAGCAACAATTGCCAACGATGTCAATGAACGCATGGAGAATATCGGCGCCCGGCGCTTGCACACAGTCCTGACGGCGCTGTTGGAAGAGTATCTTTACAAAGTGCCCGACACGAGAGTCAAGAAGATCGATATTACCAAACGGATTGTGAGGAAAACGTTATCGGACATTGTGGAGGATGAAGACCTCAGCAGATACATCCTCTAAGCCACTTTTGGATATACGACAGGATGGGAGAGTGAATTGGGCAAAAATTTTCTGGCCATATCCGAACTCAACAGAGCCGAAATCGTCGAGATTCTCGATCTCGCCAAAGACCTCAAACAAATGCAAAAACAGGGTGAAGCGCACGCGCGTTTGGCGGGCAAAACTCTGGCGATGATTTTCCAGAAACCCTCTACCCGCACTAGGATTTCATTTGAAGTGGGCATGTTCCAACTGGGGGGGTACGCCCTTTATCTCGGGCCAAACGATATTCAAATCGGCCAGCGCGAGTCCATCGCAGATGTTGCCAGGACTATTTCACGGTATGTGGACGTAATCATGGCTCGGCTGTTTGGTCATGAGGATATCATCGAGTTAGCCGGAGCTGCTGCGGTGCCGGTCATCAATGGCCTGACGGATTTACTGCATCCATGCCAGATCATGGCAGACATCCTGACAGTTTATGAGAAACGCGAGAGCCTCGACGACCTGAAAGTGACGTACATCGGCGATGGCAACAATGTGGCGAATTCCTGGATAAACCTGGCTGCCAGGCTACCCATGACTCTGGCCCTGGCCGTGCCGGAAGGCTATGACCCGGATCCGGAGATTCTCGCCGCCGCGAAAGAGGCCAACATCAGCGACATTCAGATTTACCGGGATCCGGTGGCAGCCTCGCACAATGCCCATGTTCTTTATACCGATGTCTGGGCTTCAATGGGGCAGGAGGCGGAGGCGGAAGAGAGAAAGAAAGTTTTTCGGCCATTTCAGGTAAACACCGAATTGGTGGCAGTGGCAGACAGCCATTGCCTGATCATGCACTGTTTGCCTGCTCACCGGGGAGAGGAGATTACCGCAGAGGTTATCGACGGCCCGCAGTCCATTGTGTTCGATGAAGCCGAAAACCGGCTGCACGTACAAAAAGCGATTATGGTTAAGCTTCTTGGGGCAGATAAACAAGTTATTTGAATTTTAAAAACTGATGTAATACTGTTTGCAACGCTGTTTTTTTGAGATAGGCAGAAATTAGCAGAAGAGGCTGTCAAAAAAAAGTCTCCCGTATCGTCATTCTGAGCGAAGTCGAGGGATGATCTAAGTTTCGGAAACACAATGTTTCGACTACGCGCAACGTGACTGGTATTGTTCGATGAAAATACTCCATTTCGCGGTTGAGAACTATGCCCGCGTTCCTGCCAATTTGGTCAAAGCTGAACGGAAGCTCGGCCACGAAAGTTATCTTATCACGCTGTATCACACATTTCAAGGTTACGGCGATGAGGATATTTGCCTCGAGATGCCGTTCGTGGCTACTAATTACATCACTTTTTTAAAACGGTTTTTTTCTCCCACAAAAACTCAAGTTACGAATTTGAGAAAAGATGCAAAGGATGGCGTACCGGTTTGGAAACCAACAAATGGCATTACCAATCAATTATTTAAGTTGCGGGATCGTCTATGGGAAAATAAGATTCGCAGAGTTTTAGATTCTTTAGAAGTTGAATCTTTTGATCTTCTTTTTTTGGATGGCGGCGCCGGTTTCTTGCGCAGCGCAAAAATTGTTCGCGAACTGAAAGAAAAAGGGCTAAGAATTATAATCTGTTATTGTGGCAGCGATTTAAGAACGAGAGGAATTATTCCCGCAGTCGAGGAAATCGCTGACCATCGTTTTACATTTGAATTTGATCACACGCTTTATCATCCGGAACTTAAGTTTATGTATTTTCCATTTGAGCTTGTTGATTTTAAGAGGCCTTTGCAAAAGAACAGCACGAAAATCCGAATCGGGCATGCGCCCACCAGTCGATCCGCAAAAGGGACGGATGAAATTTTGAAAGAGTTGAATCCATTGCGTGAGAAATATCAGGTTGAAATTGTGTTGATTGAAAATCTGCCGCACCAAGACGCTTTGACTCTGAAAGCGAGCTGTGACATTTTCGTGGATACGATTGGAGAATTGGGTTACGGCATCAACAGTCTGGAGTCACTTGCGATGGGGATTCCAACAGCCGTGCAAATTCTACCCGATTTTGAAGCTGTCTTAGGAGAACATCCGTTTATAAATATTTCTCGACAGACTATCGCAGAAAAACTTGTGCCTTTAATTGAATCAGGAGATTTTCGAAAGGAGTTTGGAGGAAAAGGGAAGAGGTGGGTCGAAGAAAATCATGATCCGTTGAAAGTCTCACGAACGGTTCTTAGCTGTATTCAGAATTAATAGAGTTGTCTGAAGTAAGAAGGTCAAGCAGGCTGTCCTTTGACAGGTCAGGGCAAGCGCGCCTGCGGATTTGAAGAGTCACGGGAGCACGCGGGTGACGGAGCTGTTAGTAGAACTCAAAGCCGGATTCTTAACGTATTCCGCATCACCGTCTTAGCATCGAATGTCTCTTTGAACTCGATCAAGCTTGTATTTGGCGTCATGGGATTTTCGGCTGCGGTGTCTTGTGAAACGCCGATATCAACATATTGATAGCCATTCTCCGTCGCATATTTGGCCACTTCATACATCACCCGATGAATGGGTTTAAATTCTGCATATTCATACATCATCATATTGTAGAAACACAATGCAACTTGTTTATTGCATAAAAATACTAACGCGCCTCCAATTGCCTTGCCTCTATAATAAACCATAAAGAGTTTTAAACTTTCAGGCAATAAAGTCTTGAGTCGCATCAAATCTTCAACAGAGTGGGTGGGCTTGACTTTATGTTTGCTCAAATTCTTTTCTATTATTGGATAAAATTCATCATAGCGCTCGCTTATTTGAACGCTTATATGTTCGTTGCGCAATCCTTTCCTCACATTATTTCTTACGGTCGATTGAAATCGTTGAATGATATCCCGATTCGGGTCCAATTTTATGGCGCTCGATATGTAATGGGGTCCGTATTGGAAACCTTGCCACAGCATTGCGAAATCCAGATTTTCGTTAGGATAGGTTTGATAAATAATTGGTGCAGACGTTAGCATGAATTCGTTAATACCATTATTCCGCCCATAATCCAGAAGCGTTGAAACCAGTTTCATTGCCATCAAAAATTTTAGGTCTCCGGTGACGATGGAACCAAAGCTGGCGCCAACTGGTGATTCAAAAACCCCGTCCTTCAATTCTCCGGGTAAAACAGCAACGATTTTGCCGTGGTCAACAAACATTAAATGGTCAAATAAAAATTTCCCTGGGGCATGATAGTCAAAGAATTTTTGCAAATGAAAAATGGTTCCGTTGTTGGAATTGAGGACAAAGCCATCCCATTTATCTTTCCATGCTTCTGAATACTTAACAATTTGCATTGGTGTCTGTGATTGGTTGTAGTTTCTTAATTTCGACAAAAGTAAGAATTGATTTTCTTTTGTTCAAGCAGATTCTGTGCTTGGATGATGACTTCAAAAAGTATTTGACAATTTTTTGAAATAGCCTTAATTTAAAAATGAGTAAGTTTTTGCGCTTTCGCCCTTTCTAGAGAAGTCAAGAACTGTCGTAAGTTGGTCAAATCAAGGGGTTGGCTGCTTTGGCAACATGCTCGAAGCTTCTTCGTGTTCAGCGCCTTGCCATTTTGATGGGACACACACAAGTTCGTGAGCGTCGCCAATCAATTCGGCACAAGACTTTGCGTACAAATTGTTCTTTTCAAAGAGGAAAGTGACGACGCATTGAGCCAGTCATTTTTGGAGGGGCTGCAATTCAAGCCGGTGGACGCAGCCGGATTAAATTTGCGGGAGAAAGCTGCCTGCTCAGTTGCTGTAATTTTCTAATCACCTCAGATGCCGAGATGATGTATCTGGCCGCAGCCGTCGGTACGGCAGTGGTGGGACTTTGGGGCAAAACCGATCCAATTTTCTGGAAACCGCAGGGAGAAAATTTGGCACACATTATAGACAACAAAAAAAGCTGCACAAGCATTGGCGCCACAAGAGTCACTGCGGCCGCTGAAGAATTTCTCAAAAATACCCGAAGCGCCTTTCTGACTTACCGGACAATTATGATATTTCAGAACGAGCCGTGAACGACGTGCTGGGCTTTGATGACATCACGGAGAACCACTAAGATGTT
>SMXE01000079.1 GCA_004357015.1 Caldithrix sp. | reverse complement strand
CCGCATCGACCACATACCAGTTTTTGCCATCGGTATTCTTGTACTCGTACCAGAACCTGTTTTCATCCTTGAACCAATTTGGATCTACCGACAGACTGGAAGCCATTTTCTCCATTTTCTGTGTGGTGAATTTTTCAGCCAACTCGAAGTTGGCTTTTTGAGCCGCCAGAGGGTTAACGAGAAATGCCGGGACTGAAATAAAAAGGCATGGATAAAAAAGATTTTTTCGCAGCAAATAAGTAAAGATATTCATGATTTCCTTCTCCTGTACTCAGGGAATTATTTATAGCTTCGAGGTGACGGTAAATTTACCGGAACCAAGGTATAACAAGCCCACATAAACAGCCATTAGTTCTATGGCATGAGACGCCCCGCTGAAACCAGCGTTTGGAGAATCGGCGGGCAAATTCAGGTGGTTAATCATCGCGATAAACATGGTGAAAGCCAGAAACAGAGCGGCAGGTCGAAACAAAATCCCAAGGACTAGAAATATCGAGCAAAAGAATTCAGAAAATGCCGCCATAAACCCCCAGAGTGTCGGCAGGAAACTAATTCCGAGATTCTGCATCGCGCTACCGATTCGTTCCCACCGTTCAGGGCCGCCGGAGATTTTCCCGTAACCATGGAAGATGGCCATGCTTAAACCGACGCCGAGACGAAGAATCAGCAGCCCCAGGTCCATATTAATTGTTTCCTTCGATAAGAGTTTTTTTAATTTTTCCATTGTCTCTCCTCCTGTTTGGTTCACAGATGTCTGTGTATCAAGATTGCGTTGGAATTTGGAATTTATTCCAATAATTTGGGTTGTCATCTTGGCGAATACAAGATTCGACCCTACATTTCAAGAAAGAATACCATGAAAATGATTTGGCTTCATCACAAACTCGCCCATACCAATCATTGCGCCACCGAATATTTTGCCAACAGCTCTTGAAACCGCGGATGCCCGCGCAGGGGATCATACACCGGGTTAAGCCTGATACGGTGCACCGTCATCCCACATGGGATAGATAGCAGATAAGCCAACTGGTCAATTGCGGCATCATGATCACCGACAAGGGTATATATCTTGGCCATGCTAACGATAGAGAAGGGGCCAGCAAACGCATCTTTGGATACCGGCATCAGATCCACAGCCTTTCTGCCCTCACGGATCGCCTCCTCTTTGCGGTCCAATAAAGCATAGCATTGTCCAAGTGACCGAGTCACAAAGATATCAAAGTCATTCAGGGGAAAACTTTGTATAAGAGGCTCCAGGAGCATCCGGGCCGAGTCGGCGTACGCTTGAGCGGATTTTGTCTGTTTCATAAAATAATATGTCCATGACTTATCTAAATAGTATTCCAACGTGTCAGAACCGACAACCACGCGCTTGAGGGCCTGCTCATAATTGCGATCATAGATGTCGACTTCCCATAACTGGCGTTGGAACACCTGCGGGTCAATTCTACCGGACGCCTCTTCTACTACCATTCGCGCTTTTTGGGTGTCGCCATATCCGTCTTTGTAAAGTTTGATTTTACCTTTGTAGGCCAGTGGGTTATCCGGTGCCAGAGAAATCGCGCGGTCCAAATAGCGCTCGGCCTGCGAATACTGACCCATGTAAAAATAGGTTTGGCTACCAAGGTACACGATAGGATTGTAATATCTTGGATTGAGCTCGATAGCTTTCTCCATGCTGGTTACATGTTCCTGCCATTTGCCTTGACGGCGCTGAATCCAACCGATAAGTCCGATAATCATCGCATCGTTCGGACGACGCCTTTGTGCAATGGTTAAGTGCTCCAGTGCCTGGTCATAGTCCCGGCTGCTGCGATAAAAATAATCGCCAAGTGCTATATGGGTTTCAGGCGAATCCGGGGCGAGCGCCTGCGCCCTATCCACAGCCGCTTTCGCTTTCGCCACCATGTCCTTCTGCGCGTATAGCTCGAACAGCCAGATGCTAGCCTGTGCGAGGGCAGCATAAGCAACAGCAAAGGTACTATCGAGCTCGACGGCCTTTGCGTACATCCGGACAGCCTCTTCAGCGTCTTGTTTTATGTTACTGTTTACCGTAAAGCCGTTACCTCGCAGGTAATAGTCGTAGGCCTCCAGGTTGGCAGTCAGCGGTTGCCCCAGCTCCGCTTTTTCTTCTCCGGATAGCTCTGCTTCCAGGGTTTGCGCGATCTGCTGCGCCACTTCACTCTGGATGGCAAAGACATTTTCCAACTTGCGGTCATAAGTCTTCGACCACAATTGCACCCCGGTCGCAGCGTTGACCAACTCACAACGGATACGAAGGTCATTACCTTCGCGGCGGACCGTTCCCATCAGCAAGTTTGCCACACCGAGCTCCGTACCGATTTCTTGCGGGCTCTTCTCGGTATTCTTGTAATGCCGAATGGCGGCCCTAGAAATCACTTTCAAGTCGGCGATTTTAGCAATTTGCGCCAGAACATCTTCGGTCATGCCATCGCTGAAGTACTCTTCTTCCTGCTTGCCGCTGAGATTTTCAAACGGCAATACGGCAATGGATTTTTTGCTTATCGCGTCGGCCGGGGTGGTTTTAAACATAAACAAGGCCGAAACCACCAGCAACGCGAGGACAGCGAGGCCACCTATGAGAAGAGGCATTGTTCTCGTATGGGCAGGTTTGAAACCTGCCCATACCGCGGGGGTCTGTGTAGCGGAAACTCCGAATTCTTGTGTCTTCTGCAAAGCCCTCAAATCCACCAACATCTCATCGATGCGCTGGTAACGCTCACCAGGTTCTTTGGCCAGTGCCTTCAGAACGATTCGCTCCAGCTCCATGGGCACACCGGTGCGCAGAGCAGTGGGCGGTTCCGGATCTTCGTTCATGATTGAATACATCACCGCTTGTTCGTAGTCGCCGACAAAGGGTTGCTTTCCGGTGATCATCTCATAAATGACGGCCCCCAGCGCCCAAATGTCCGTGCGCTGGTTAACCTCAATTCCTTGCGTCTGTTCCGGTGACATGTAGGCGACCGTCCCCATGGAGGTGCCTTCTTTTGTGAGCTGGGTCCGCCCGGCTAATTTTGCCAAGCCAAAATCAGTGATGCGCACCTGCCCTTTTTGGGTAATGAGAATGTTGGCGGGTTTGATATCGCGGTGTACGATATCTTTCTCGTGGGCGGCCTGCAGGCCTTCGGCGATTTGGGTGGCGTAGTTTAAGATATCCGGTAGGGACACAGCATGCTGTGCCCCTACGATATCCTGCAGCGACTTCCCTGCCACGTACGCCATAGCGATGAACGTCTGTCCATCGGCCTCGTTAATTTCGTAAACCGTACAAATATTGGGATGATCCAGGGCCGCCGCGGCCTGGGCCTCGTGTTCGAAGCGGGTTTTTTCTTCATCGCCGGCCAGGGTTTGCAGGGGCAGGAATTTCAGTGCGACGGTGCGCTTGAGCTTGGTGTCCTCCGCTTTATAGACGACACCCATACCGCCTTCGCCGAGTTTCTCGAGGATTTTGTAATGGAGGATCGTTTTGCCTAACATTAGAACACTTATTCCTTCTCAGAGATTTTAATAATCAACATCGCTAAACTTTGCTGCTCCAGCGCATCTTTGATCGTAAGTTGAAGGCGCACCTGTTCATCATCCAGGTCGACGGATTCAACATATCCAATTCCGCACGCTTTTGCAATTTTGGAAATGTCCGTTTGGGGAGCCGGTTCATTGAGAGCATTTTTAGGCACCCCGGGATGGGGTTGGGCTCCGGAGGTCAGGGTCGTGCCGTTATCAAGAATTACTATCAAGATGTCGCTGCGATTGTGGATGGCATTGAATAGTGCCGGCAAAGTCGAATGGAAAAAGCCGGAATCCCCGACCAGCGCAACCGGCTTTTCATGGATGTTCGTTTTGCTCATGCCGTCAGCAATGGCAATAGCCGAACCTATGGCATACTTCGCCTGTAGCCGGTCTGCAACTGTGACCAGGCATCCGGGATCCCCTACAAACACGAGCTTTTGATTTATTTCAGCAGCCGTAATCTCCAACAAATCAAGCACTTCATCGTACCGGCAGGAGTTGCAAAACCTTTTTTGCCTGGGTTTCTCGCTATCTTCGTTTTCCTGGAGAAAATGGTGATTCGGTTGAAAATCCGAAATAAAGCGATCCAAAGCTGCCTGAATTTGCCAGCGAAACAATTCACCCTCGCGAGAAACAGTGCCATTTACTTTGCCAATAATTTTTGTTTGGCATTTTTGCTCATGGGCGAAGGCTTTTAGCAGCTTTTCAATATACGGCTCATTCTCTTCAAGCACTAAAACTTCATCGCAACTTTGTAAGAACTTCAAAACAACGCCGTGCGGCAAAGGATAAATCACACCCAGCTTGAGCAAACTTATTTCGTTTTCTAGGCTTGGTCCAATTACGTCAATCAACTTTGAGTAGGCGAATCCAGCGGCTACCACGCCCTTCCTGCCGGCACCTTTCGTGGTGTTGTAGGGTGAGGAATCAAACCAGTTTCTAATCTCCTCTACTCGCGCATGCAATTCCCGGTGCTTACTGACCACATTCTTTGGAACGGGTACAAACCGAAGTGAGTCGCTGTTTAATCCATAATTGACCTGCTGCTTTACTTCGTGGTTCATTTCGAATTTGCCGGCCTGTTGCGCAAAAGCACGGGTCTCACGAATGATGAACGGAATATTAAACCGCTCCGAAAGCTGAAATGAGTTCACCATCATATCGTACGCTTCCGATGGTGTTGCCGGTTCAAGCATTGGCATCTCGAGCATTGCAGCTAATGGGCGTGTATCCTGATCGTTTTGTGAGCCATATCCGCCCGGGTCGTCACCTAAAAGAATAACGAGACCCCCATGCACAGGGGTAAGATTGAGCGCCATCAGCGTGTCCAGCATGACATTCATGCCGACGCTTTTCGCGCAAACGAGCGCCCTGCGTCCGGCAATCGATGCGCCAATAGCCATTTCCAGCGCGACCCGCTCGTTACTGGACCACTCGACATAAATGCTATGTTCTCTCGCCTTCGGAATGATACTCTCGACGGTTTCCGAACTGGGTGAGCCGGGATAACTGGTGACCATGCTAATACCGGCAGCGATTGCCCCATATGCAAAAGCCTGGTCACCGCTGATAGTTGTCGGG
>SMXE01000009.1 GCA_004357015.1 Caldithrix sp. | reverse complement strand
TTGCAGGTAGACATGAAGCGCACATTAAGCATTATGTTCTTTCGACCTCCCACTCGCCTGAACTTTTCCTCCTCGATTATGCGGAGTATTTCGGCTTGATATTTCGGTTGGATATCGGGAAGATTCTCGAGATAGAGCGTACCGGCGTGGGCTTTATCCAAGATATCGCGAATGATGTTTTTGCTTCCGTTCCCAGCGTCCTCACTGCCCAGAAATGCCATCCTATCGATCGTAGTGCCCAAAGCAGAGCAATTCAGCATGACGAACGAGCTATTTCGCTTGGGGCTGCGCAGATGAATGTTGCGCGCAAAATTTCTTCCGCGTTTCAACCTCGCCGATCAGCAAAACATTGTCCTCAACCCTGGCGAAATTATTGATAGCCCGGTTGACGTGCTTTGCTTCAGGACTGGTTCCTATGAAATTGGAGGTCTCAACAGACTGGCTGGAAGATGTCGCCGCACGCATCAAATACCCACGGCTGACTAGTGTGTATGTCTATGCAGGGACAAGAGATCGCCATTGCTCAACCGCTTGTGGTAGAGCGCTGACAAATAGAAAAATAAAACAATCATGCCCGCCACCAACGCAATCAAGTGCAGCTTCAGAAATGGCGACACGTCAAAATAGCTAACACAAAAGACCAGGGAGAGAGTCGCGAGGCCGAAAACGTTGCGTTTTTGATGCAAATAAGCTCGCACAAGGCTCAGGAAGGAAAGAGCATAAGCGCTCTTTTTCCTCTTGATCGGAACGCCCCATTTGTTGCCTTCCGTTATCAGAGTGTCGTAGAATTGGCCGAAGTCGGAGTAGATGTAATTCAGTTTTCTGAAAAGTGTGATAATGAATACGGAAAGAACAGGCAACAAAATGTACTGACTCAAAGAAAAGAGCTTGATATTGTAAACTCTGGCAAAGGTATCGGTAATGTCAGCGAGTGTCATTATAAAAAAGCAAACCATCAAGGAATTGATGTGTTCACCTAACGATTTCTCATTCTTATAAAGGAAATAACCGTACAGACAGACCATAAAGAAGGAATAGAAGGTGAACAACAATACGCTCTCATACAAAAATGTATTATCCGGCAAGCTTAAGAGGTAATCCCTGTTAGCCAGATAAGGATAGAAATGCCATACGAAAATTGGCAGAATGACGACGAAGGATATCGAGTAGGCTTTGAGAGTCGTTATTTTGTCAAAAATATACAGTACGCAAATATAGGTAATAGCCAAAGCGAGTAGAAAACTCAACGCCATCGTGCGGTATTGAAAAATGTAGTTGGCGAGATAATCGTTGCCAAATGCGTAACCGTTTCCAACAAACGGATTAATGAAGCTGAGGCTGTAAACCAGTGACAACAATCCAATGTTAACGAAGATCGCTTTTCGGTACAGCTCCTTACCGAAAATGAAGACGCACTGCAATAGTACCAGAAAAAAAAGAGAAAGGTTAAGCCATGACAAAATTGGCATGGCTTGATGGGATAGATTAGATATCAGAATCAGGAACAGAACGAACCCGAACCATATATTGATCACTCTGAAATGAATAACACTTCTCTTTGAAATCATTTTGACCCGAACAGATTAGTTGACAACGATGGATTTTAAGCGAAAGTGGCTCTCGGCATCTCACTCAATTTGGGGCCGCCGGCGGTCTTTTCGGTTCTGGTACGGGATCAATGAAACGTCCCTGGTTGCCCAAATAGTTATGTGTCAAAGATGCAAAAGGCGTGTTATCAGTCAAACCAAACCTGGACAGCACCTGGGGAATCTGGCCGGAATTATCAGCCATGCCAAAACTCACAACAAAAAGAATATAAAAGAACAGTGAAACAACTGCTGCGAACAGTCTCTTCTTCATCTTTAGACCCTCCTAAAGGTTCAATTAGAAGATATACTGTTCGGGTCGCTGTAATATAATCAACCACTGTGTCCAATGTCAATAAAAAAACGTAAAAACTTACGAATTGAGATCGATAATTGGCAGCAATTCTTTCAAGAGACTTGGCTTCTGGTGTTTGCATGAGACCTGAGATGACTAAGGTAACCCCTCATTTAATAAAAACAAGATAGAAAGAAATTGACAATTGTCAACAGTTTTGAGGATAAATGTCGATTTTTTCAAAATCATACTTTTCTGAAGAGACTCACCAACTCGATATGCACAGTCATAGGAAACATATCCACCGGCTGGATGTCCTGCAAAGAATATCCTGCACTCGACAGCGCCTGGGCGTCGCGGGCAAAGGTGGTGGGATTACACGAAACGTACACAATCTTTTGCGGGTTGATGGCAATGACCTGGTTCACCACGTCGTGATGCATACCGGCTCGCGGTGGATCGATAATTATGGCGTCCGGCTCTTCACCATTCTGAGAATGCTGTAACCCACCCGCATCTTTCAAATCACACAGGACAAACGAGCAATTATCGATGCCGTTCAACTCGCAGTTGGCCTCTGCATCTTTTACAGCGTCTGGTACGAGCTCAAAACCAACCACCTGCCGGACACTATCGGCGATGTACAGAGAGATTGTTCCAGCACCCGCATACAGATCGTAAACCAGTTCATCGCCTTTGAAGTCCGCAAACTCGGCTACTTTCTGATACAAAATTTCGGCGCATTTTGTATTCGTTTGAAAAAACGAATTCGCTGAAATGCGGTAGCGACGCGCCCCAATTCGCTCTGTTATCGTGCCCGGCCCATGCAGAACACGCTCCTCCTGTCCGATGGCAACTTCCGCTTTACGCCGATTGATATTGTGAACGATGGTTGTGATCTGCGGGAATTGTTGCTTTAGCATTCTGGCAAGGTCATCGACCAGGCGCAAGTTTCGGGGCTCATCGGCAGTGACGATGTTTATCAGCGTCTCACCGGTATTTTTGCCCTCCCGAATCACAAGATGGCGCCAATAGCCCGTATGATCTTCGGTACTGTACGGCTGAATTCCGCTCCCGCGCGCAGTCTCTTTCACCAAGCTAAGCATCTCCACGCTGGCAGATGATTGCAGAAAACACTCGTCGAGATCGAGAATCCTGTCGTAGCGGCCGCGAACGTGCAATCCGAGTGCAAAATCACGCGGCTTGATGATTTGGTCCGCATCAATTTCTTCCCTGGAAAGCCAGCGCCGACGCCCAAAGGAATACTCCATCTTGTTGCGGTAATAGAAGATGTCTGGGGACGGAATCGGGTCAAGCACCGTTGGGTTTACAAAACCTCCGATTCGCTCCAGGCTTTCCAGAACCTGCTCTCGCTTGTATTTGAGTTGAGCCCTGTAATCCAGATGCTGAAACCGGCAGCCACCGCATTCGCCGAAATGCCTGCATTTTGCCGCTACTTCCTCTGGCGATGGCTCTAATATTTGCAGGAGCCTCGCTTCAGCATATCCTTTCCGTTTGCGCGTGACTCTTATCAGGACGCGTTGACCAGGCAGTACATCGTCGATGAACACCACAAAGCCATTTACTCGCGCAACACCACGGCCACCAAAGGCCAGGCTCTCGATCTTGAGCTCGACTTCCATCCCCTTCTTGATGTTTCCGGTTGGCTCGTTAGTCAATCGACTTGACACTCCTGCTCTTGAATCCACTACTGGTTATGAACGCGCCGGGCGCCAGCATACCGCACACGGTAGTATTTTTCGCCTAAGCTTGATATCACCACGCCCCTGCTGGTACTCGCATGTGCGAATTTCTCATCACCAATGTAAATACCCACATGGGAAACGCCCTTAGATTCGATGTTCTCAAAAAACACGAGATCACCGAACTGCAGGTTGCTTACGGAAATGTGCTGCCCGCGGCCATACATCTTCCGTGAACTGTGCGGCAAAACCAGGTTGGCGGCATTTTTATAAACCACACGCACAAATCCGGAGCAATCCATTCCGGAGGCGCTCGTTCCGCCCCATCTGTACCGCACCCCAAGATATGCCTCAATTTGCCGGAACAGGCGGCGCTCGGTGAGAGAATTCGCCCCCGCATATCGGACAGCACCTGACTTTCCCTTATGATGATTGGTCGAAGTTTTGGATTCAGTGTATTGAGGATTCGAACGTATTCCCGCACAGGAAGCCTGCAACATAACCAGCGCCATCAGGCCTGGATAAAAGTGCTTGATCAAATCAGCACTGGCAGGGTTAATGAGCCGTTTGGCATAAGATAACAAGTGAAATTCTCCGGTAAATGTGAACGGACGGTCTGCCACCCTTCCTGCAGGTCGCGAGCCGGCAACATGCCGGTTTTGCGCACGATGCCATCCTGTAGCTTTGAGACAAACACGATCTTGGCACGCTCGCATTTCCTCCGCAACGACAACGCAGTGGTGCCATTTAACTTGTAGTTTTTCGTCAGCGCCTGAATCTGCTCTCCGACATCGGCATACTCAAACCACGCCATAAACGTTGCAGAACCGATTCCATGAGCACACTCCGCCAGCACCAGCAAGACCCCGTTTTCTTTGACCGCCTGAAACGCGTTGTGAATGGTCTTGTGCGCCTGGATCAGGTTGATATCTTTTGGAAAGCCGCCGCAACTGGCCACCACGAGATCTGCTTTTTCCGAGATAGGCGTCTGATAAACCTCATCAACCCGTTTGCAGGCACGGTCGTGCGTTTCAAATAACTCACCGACAAAGACATCGACGATTTCCCGGCGCTCGTTCAGTACTGTCTCCAAGAGTAAGTTTACCTCCACAAATCGCATCGAATCCCTTATGTCTTCTTGCACGGGATTCCCTTGGACCTGACTCGCCCGGCAGTTCGGATGAATTCTGCCCGTGCGAGTGTCGATGGTTAGCGCATGATTCGCAGTTATGGTTTCGTAGCCCGCGCAGCCGGGGTTAATCATCTTTGGGCCGCCGCCATAACCGGCAAAATAGTGATGCACCGCTGTGCCGCCGATAATGACCTGCGGCGTCTCCAGCACAATCCTGTTCAGAATGACAGGTGTACCGAATTTGGTTTTACCCACAAAGGTGAGCGCGTCCGCGTCGTGACAATCGTGCTGGAGAATCTTGATGCGGCGTGCAATCCCGTCGCCAACAATTTTTCTGACTTCATTTGCATCATTAGGCACGTGAGAGCCATTGGCGAGTATTATTTTGATCTCTTCGTCGGAAACTCCCAAATGATTGAGACGACCAACCAGAATCGGCAGGAAGACAGTCGCACCACAATTGCGGGTTTTGTCAGGCACGACAATAACTGTTTTCTTGTTTTCAAGGGCTACAGTCGTGGCCTCTAAATGCTGCCGGACCAACCTATCAGGCGAAACTTTCGGTCGAACAGAGTTGGGGGTGAGTACGCCCAAAACATGATTCTGAGGAATGTTAAGATTGAGCGCGCGATTCCCAAATCGCAGAGAAACTTCAATCACAGCTTCTTTTACCCGTACCTGGCAATATGAAACCACTGTTTTTTCAACATTTAAAATATCCAAACCAACTCAAAAAGTCAATCGCTTTTTCTGGCGTCCCGTCCTTACACATCAAAGAACCACAAAATCCGGACGAAGCGCAGAAGTTCATCGCGCACAAAAGACCTGACTTTGTCCTGTGCGCCGGCAAATCAGAATCAACTCGGACGGCAAGTATTTTCTGGGATCAATTAATTCGTACTTGGCCGAAAACACGAATTCACTTGATCCGTTTCGTCTTTTTCGATATTTTGCTGCGCAACGCTTAACAGCGAATAGACGCCAGGTGCTCGCGTGATATTTGCGTACTCAAGACCGGACCTGATCTGCCACTTTGCATTTGGCGGTCGACTTTTTTCGCTATCCGGTGGTTATTCGCAACTGAACCATTCTCTGAAAGAACTTCCCAATGCCTCTCATTACGGCCATAGCGTTAGGGGCGCTGGCCCCCTATCTGGCGATTCTAGCTTTTCTAGTCACGGGCATCCTTCGCCTCCGGCACGGGCAAAGTCTTCTGAGGCCAACAGTTTCGGTTGTGGTGGCTGCCAGAAATGAAGCAAAGAACTTGCCCGGCTGTCTCGACGCTCTCCTGGCGCAAACCTACGCGCCCAGTTTGACAGAAATCATCGTGGTGGACGACCGCTCTACCGATGGCACTGCGGCGGTGCTGAACAGCTACGAACGCTCACACCAGAATTTGCGCAGCATTCGGATACACGGAACGCAGTCCGCGGCAACCAGCCCCAAAAAACACGCGCTGAGCCAGGGGATTACATCCGCACAAGGCGACCTTATTTTCATAACCGACGCCGATTGCGCCCCGTCATCTGACTGGCTGGCTTCGATGGTGTCGTTCTTCGACAAAAATGTGGGCGTCGTCATCGGACCAGCACCACTGGTGGGCAGCCACGGTTTTCTGAGCCGCCTCCTTGCCCTCGATAGTTTGGCGGCCATGCTGGTGGCGGCTGGCGCGGCTGGCTGGAATATCGGCGCCACTTGTACCGGCAGGAATCTGGCGTATCGGAAGAACGTTTACGAGGAAGTTGGCGGTTTCGAGAGAATCCAGCACAGCCTGTCTGGTGATGACGACCTGTTTCTCCAACTCGTGAAGCGGCGAACGAGCTGGCGGGTCACGTTTGCGCTGACGAGTAAAGCAGTCGTAAACAGTCCGGTGCCTACGTCTTTTCTCAGCTTCCTGCAGCAAAGAAGACGGCATGTTTCGGCGTCTAAATTCTATTCAAAAGGGTCGCAGGCGATCTACCTGCTGTTTAATCTCGCCAATCTAACTTTGTTTGTGTTTATCGCATATTCAATTTCGGAACCCGCTCTGCTCCCGTCAGCAGCGCTTCTCTTTGGCCTGAAGTTGGGTTTCGATCTCAGCGCACTTTTTCTGATCGCGCGAAGTATAAATGTGGCAAAGTCACTTTTTTTGTTTCCTGGCTGGGAAATTTTCTTTATCTTGACCCAGACACTGATATCGCCGCTGGGGCTGGTTGGCAAGATTAAATGGAAAGTGTGAGCGCAGGCAACGTGATTTTCAAACCCCGGAAACCCCAGGACCTAAAACGAAATCGGGCTTGTTTCTCTCAAGCTGAAAAACCTAATTCCTGCTGGCTTCAACTTAACGTTCAGACACCGGATTTTTGTTTGTCATGCAAGAAATACCTCTCAGATTCCTGATTCGGACGCTTTCCTTCAAACGCATCGCCAATGCAGCGCTGGCGATAGCCTCCTTCGCCGTGTCCGCCAGCACGAGAAAGCCGGTTTGCTGGGGCCGTCCGTTCATCCTGACCGTGGAGCCCACCAATGTCTGCAACCTGCGCTGCCCGCTCTGTGTCACTGGAAATGGCAAAATGACGCGACAAACCGGCTTGATGACGTTTGACACGTTTAAGACACTCATCGACAAAACCGGCGACTACCTTTTTTATCTCCTCTTGTATCAGCAGGGAGAACCGTTCATTAACAAGGAGTTTATTCGGTTTGTTCAATACGCAAAAGAGAAGCGAATTTTCGTCACCACCAGCACGAACGCCCATTACTTTGACCCAGAGACAGCGCAAGCCACCGTGGCCTCCGGACTGGATTCGATCATCGTTTCCATCGATGGTGCGGAGCAGGAGACTTACGAAAAATATCGCGTCGGAGGCAGCCTGCAACAGGTGCTTGACGGCGTACGCAATCTGGTCAACGAAAAAGAACACCAGCATAGCAAGACGCCCGTGATTTATATTCAGTTCATTGTGATGCAACACAACGAACACGAATTGGCCAGGATGAAACGACTGACTCGGGAGTTGGGGGCAAACCGCCTGCTGGTAAAGAAAGTTCAGGTTGAAACTGTAGCAGAAGCTTGCGCCTGGCTACCACAGCAGGAATCCCTGAAGCGATATAAAATCGAACAAGACGCTTTAACACCCAAAAAGACAGGCAGGGGTCCTTGCCCACGGCCGTGGACCAGCTCTCTGGTAAACTGGGACGGTACGGTTGTGCCTTGCTGCTTTGACAAGAACGCCGGCCACCCGGCAGGGTCGGTCGCCGACCACGAAATGTTCACCCAAATCTGGAACTCCCAGGCTTATGACGATTTCAGAGCCCAAATGCTCGCCGACCGCAGCGCCATCGATATCTGCGCCAACTGCTCGCAGGGACTCAAACTTTTTGCTTAAGTCCAGGCTCATCTTCTTTGGCAAGCTCGCGGTGACCGCTGCTGTACTTTTCCTTCTTGTACACACAATCCGACCCTCGACGCTGGTAGCTGCTTTCGACAGCGCGAATTTGGCCTACCTGCTCATGGCAGCGACGCTCCTGGCGCCCAACCTGCTGGTACAACTCGCGAAGTGGCGCTTCCTCCTG
Source organism: Caldithrix sp. (assembly GCA_004357015.1). Classification (GTDB taxonomy): domain Bacteria; phylum Zhuqueibacterota; class Zhuqueibacteria; order Oceanimicrobiales; family Oceanimicrobiaceae; genus CR04bin15. The sequence goes on along the minus strand of SMXE01000009.1, from coordinate 3,022 downwards.
AAGCTGGCCAACCGGTCGGTTTCATTAGGAACGGCCTATCGCTCGCTGATGGTAGGCTTTGCACTCGGTTTTGTGACGCCTGGCCGCCTCGGCGAAGTCGGCCGTGCACTTTACGTCAAGGAAATAAGTCAGACAAAAACGTTTGCCCTGGCGGTGATGGACAAACTCACAAATCTGATCATCACCCTGGTTGTGGGACTCACCGGGCTGCTGGCCTTCGAGGCGCTGAATCTGAACCCGACCCTTCGCGCATCGCTGATTATGGCGCTCACGCTTCTCGCGGGCTTCATCCTCTGGTCATTGTTGGGCAGGAATGTGGCACGAGCCTCAGGACGGTTTACCAGAATCTACGATTTCAGCAGAAAGCATCTGAGCATTCTCTGGGGTTTTTCCATTCTTTTTTATACTGTCTATTTGACTCAATTCACACTTCTGCTTCTCAATTTCCAGACGGCCAGTTTTGCTGACCTGCCGGTGGCAGCATCGTCCGTTTTCCTGGTTAAAACAGTGCTTCCCATTTCATTCGGCGATCTTGGTATTCGCGAAGGCGCATCAGTTTTCTTTATGCAAAAAGTTGGGGTAGCGCCTGCTGCTGCGTTCAATGCGGCTCTGCTTCTCTACTTGCTAAACGTCGCCTTCCCGTCGCTTCTGGGACTACCGATCTTGCTCCGAACCCGGCGATCTCCATGAACATTTTGCCGGAAATTCTGTGGCGCATGCCGGATGAATATGTTTACCTGACTTTTGACGACGGCCCCGACAGCGCCATCACACCTGCATTGTTGCGGTTGCTGGCGGAGTTTCAGATACCAGTTACTTTCTTCGTCATTGGCAAGAAAGTCGAACAGCACCCTGGCATTCTGGCTAAAATTCAAGCAGCCGGTCATGCCATCGGCAACCATTCGTTCAGTCACACCGTGATGACCTGGAAATCCAGATTGGATATTGAGCGAGAGCTAACCCAAACCGACAAAGTGATTCTCAGAACCACCGGAAAAACAGCCACTCTTTTCCGGCCACCCCACGGCCGCTTCGGGCCGAACCTGCTGCGCAGCCTGCGGGCAGTCAACCGGAAGATGGTTTTGTGGAATCACTCCACAAAGGATTACCGGGCGACGACGACGACCCGCCAAATTCAAAGCAGGTTGCACACCGTGCGGCCGGGACAAATCGTGCTGCTGCACGACGGCCACGCAAATAGTGGGCGCATGCTGACGGCACTTAAAAACGCACTGCCGGACCTGCTCGAACGGAAGGTCAAATTCAAAGCGCTTCCGTGCTAATCTGCATGTTCGCGCGAAAGACGAAGGAAGGCAGCATTGGCATTTGGCTGATGGCTATTGGCCATGTCATGAATTGGTAGCACACAATGAGAGATTTTAGGACTCTGGCTCAGTTGAACAAAGAACAAAAGATGATATATAACCTGATCAGCAAGCTCAAGGCCAACAGCTAAAAGCCAACAGCAACGGTCGAATAGTCACCTGGCGTGCAAGAAGATCCCTCGTTGGTTCTTGCATTCCGGGGTCACTTTTCTGGCATCAAACATGCTCCACACATATGCGATACTCTTACTCAGCTTAGCCGTGCTTTACGCGGCAACGCTGCTACTCCTCGGACGCGGACTGCGCAAACTGCCGCCGGGAAGGAACCGCGCCAAGTTGCTCGTCTCGGTAGTCATAGCGGCGCGCAACGAGGAGCACAATATTCAAACATGCCTGCAGCACGTGCTGCAGCAGGATTATCCGTCCGAGAAGCTCGAAGTCATCGTAGTGGATGACCGCTCCGAAGATAACACGGCCGCGATGGTCGCCGAATTCGCCAGGCAAGACCCCCGCGTCACGCTATTGAGAATCCGTGACGTCAGCGGTGACCTGGCCCCAAAAAAACGCGCCATCGACACAGGCGTCAGGCATGCCACCGGAGAGATCATCCTGACCACCGACGCAGACTGCACCCCTGGCCCCGGATGGGTCGCAGAGATGGTCAGACACTTCGAGCCACGTGTCGGGATGGTTGCGGGCTACAACCCATACGAAACCGCAAGAGCCAGCGTGTTTCACCGCATGCTCGCGCTCGACTATTTTGCCATGGCCGCCGTCGCTGCCGCCAGCGCGGGTCTCGGTTATCCCATCAGTTGTACCGGCGGCAATCTGGCTTACCGCAGAGAAGTCTATTTTGAGTCGGGCGGCCTGCAACATCTAGGCGCCTGGATCTCGGGCGATGACGACCTGTTTCTGGAACAGGTGCGCGACAAAACCGACTGGCAAATCCGATATGCCGTAAACGCCGCTTCCTTTGTTCCCACACAGCCGCCAGGCAACATCGCAGAATTCGTGCAGCAACGAATACGCTACGCTTCAAAAGGGCGCCACTACAAATGGAACGTCACGGTGGCGTTGATACTCATTTATGTGATGAATTTCTGCCTCGTGTTCGGTCCTTTGGCTGCCCTGTTTCAGCCGGTACTTCTGGCACCCTGGCTTGGTGCATTGTTTCTAAAATGGATAGTGGAATTTTCATTTCTACAGCAGGCAAAAGTCATCTTCCGGGCAACATTCTCTAAGTCTGACTTCGTTCTCACCGCACTCATCCACCCCCTTTACATCGTTCTGGCGGGGCTGGCAGGGCAGGTCGCAGGCTTCCAGTGGAAAGGCGAATCCTACCGAGCAAAACTAAGGCCGCAATTGCAAGCTCAGCCGGACGACCTATGATTTAAGATGTCACAAGGCAGTCACAAGAATTTCATTGCAATTGGACGCACAAATCTGTATCCTAAACCCAATTTTTGAACAAGTTTTATAGAAGGGAAAATTTACACGGTGCAACTTGTCCTACCCTATTTGCTCTTCGCCTTCATCATCGCTTACATTCTGCAAACAGTGCTCATATTCATTGGCACGCACCGCCTAAACTATCCAAGGACAAAACGCCTGCAGACAATCTCAGTCCTGGTAGCTCTGCGTGACGAAGAAACGACCGTCGCAGCATGCGTGAATTCGCTACTCAAACTCGATTACCC
>SMXE01000078.1 GCA_004357015.1 Caldithrix sp. | reverse complement strand
GCATCGATGCCGAAAAGGCTGCCGTCTGTCGCCAGGCTGGCGCCCACGGCGTTGCGGTGATTTCAGCGCTGATGCAAGCGAAGAGCATCCCGGCGACGGTCTCTCACTTCAGAATGGCGCTGGGCGAGCTTTGATGGAAAGTTGAAGCCGAATCTGGACAGAATTTCTGACTCGGAACATCTTTCTGCGAAATAGCGTTTTGTTATGTACGTAATGTTGTCTGAACATTCAGAAAGAATTGAGGAGGAAAACAGCGAATGGAATTTCCCGTTCCGCAGTTCAAAAAATTCAGCCAGCATCTCATCGAAATTGCCAAGAAGTTTAGTCTAAATCCTGAAAAATTAAGAATCGAATTCTACGCGCCCAACACACAGGCCATCCTCATTGAACGCAACGAAGATGTGGACTTCAAAATCCACATCAATCTGCAGGAAAACCGAATCATTTCCGTTCAACGTCTGTCAAAAAATGGCAATGATACGACGGATCGGTTGAAAGAAAAGTACCGGCGATTTATGAAGTAGCATCAACCCTCATTGTATTTCCCAAAGCAGGGAAGACAAAACTATCCTCCTGCAAAATCGACTCCAGCCGGCCCGAATAGAACTTTTCCACGAAGTCTTCTGTTTCCACCAAATGTTTCGTAACAGCGCCCTGGTCTCTGCCTATCAGATATTTTAGCTCCTTCAAATCATCAGACCAGCGAAATCCATTGAAGAACTCAGCGCCGGCGAACTGTGTTTTATACAGCGCGTTGCGGGAGTAGCACGTCCCCAAATACATGAAACGCGTACCTTGTTGCGCGAAGGTATGAACAGCCGACATCATAATATACATGCCGAGGTTGCGTATGTAGTAGTTCAGGTCGTAAAAAGAATAATAGAAGTAGGCCAATTCCGCGCCCTCAACGTAGAGGGTTGCAATCCCGATGTCGCGGCCGGTTGCGGTATCGGTAAACACGAGGACGTGGGAGATGATGGCCGACTCGAAGAGAGAATCCAGCCGCGCATGCGTCATGACGTCCTTGCCAAACTTGATGTCGGCATAGTTCTTACAGAAGTCGCGCCACCCGTGAGTGAAATCAAACTTGGAGCGTGGCACCAGGGTATATTCGATGTCCTCGCACTTCCGCATGATACGGCGATTTTCGGAGGACGGCTCAAACTTGCCGAGCACAACCCGCACGTGCCGGCACATGTAAAATTGTGAGAAGTCCCTTGCCGCGGGCAGAAAGCCTCGGTCAAAAATCATAGCGGGCATCTCGTGCGGTTCCGGGATCGCCCAGATGGCATAGGGAAAAATGTAGTTGCCGTAGTCGGATTTGTACTCCGAGAATACGAGTTTCATGACTGTGCCTCTCCAAGGTAAATGCGCGGCAAGCGCGAGCGCCACCCGGTCAGGGCATGATACGAAACAGTGCCTTGAAGCCGGGCGATTTCATGCACATCGATTTCCTCGTCACCCTGTTTTCCCATCAGAACCACTTCGTTCCAGACCTGCGCTTGCGGGATGTCGGTGACGTCCACCATGGTGGCGTCCATGGCATTGCCACCTACCACCGGCGCGCGCTTGTCGCAGATGAGAACCTCGCCCTGGTTTCGCACCCGCGGAAAACCGTCGCCGTACCCTACCGGCAGCACGGCGATCCGGCGCCGCTCCGCTGCCTGATAGCGCATACCGTAACCAATGTAGTCTCCAGCTTCGATTTCCGTGATGGCCGCAATTTTGGTCTTTACCGTCATGATGGGCAGGAGGCCCCGAATCCGGCGGCACACTTGCGACGGGTAAACGCCCAGCGGCAAAATGCCTATTCTGACCAGATCAAAGTGTGCCTGTGGCAAGTCGAGAAAGCCGCCGGTATTACACATGTGGCGATATTTGAACTCGATTCCAAGTTCCTGCAAGTCCGCCATCACCTGCCGGAAGCGCTCAAGCTGCTGCAGCGCGAACGTTTTATCCAGCTCATCAGACATGGCGAAGTGGCTCATGACGCCTTCGATGTGAAGGTGTTTTTTCCCAGCTATGCTCACAATGACAGCGGGCGCCTCAGACCATTTGACGCCGTAGCGGCTCAGGCCCGTGTCTACTTCCACGTGGATTGGCATGCGCTTGCCGGCGCTTTTCGCTAACCGGCTGAGTTTCTCCGCCTTACGACGGTCGTTGATAAAGCAGGTGAAATTCTGTGTCACACAAATCTCCAACTCCTCCTCCGTGCGTTCACCGAACACCAGGATCGGGGCGTACACCTGGTTTTGGCGTAACTGCAACGCTTCATCCACAGTGGCAAGGGCGATAGCGGTCGCGCCAAACTGCAGCGCGGTGCGCGCCACCTGCACCATGCCGTGCCCGTAGGCTTCATCTTTCACAACGCTCACAAAGCCAAGACCTGCCGGCATGTCGCGCCGAATGATGTCAAAATTCGTTCTTAGCTGGTCTAAGTCAATTTCAACCCAGGCCGGGCGTTCGGAAGCGAGATTGTTCATTTGGTTTTTAAGCGAAGACACTTAACCACTCATTTTGATTTTGCATGTGGTTAGTCGCTGCCCGGTGGCCAGAGGCTTTGTCCTATGTCGGTGCGGTAGTAGCTGTTTGAACAACGGATTTTTCTCATGTTTTGATAAACGCTTTGAATCGCCGCATCCAGAGTCGGCGCAATCGCCACCAGATCGACGATGCGCTGGCCGCTGGTCACGAGGTCTCCATGTTTATCCGGCACGACTTCGTTCCACCAGACGTCGCAGTCGAGATCACCTTCCACCCGTACGGGAAAGTGTGGCGCTGCGACTTCGCCGTACGGGTAGCCGTAACCCGCAAGAGTGAGTGAGCAGCCAAAATTCTTGTCATCGTGGAATTCGATGTTTGGTTTGTGGTCGCTTGCGACTTCGCAAAGTGCTTGCAGTGGTTCCTGCAGCATCTGCATGATAATGGGTCCGCAGGTGACCCCGATTCTGACATTGTATTCGAGCACGAACCAGCGGTTGTCCTGGCGGATCGCGGTCACCTGGATGGGGCCGTGGTAGCCGACTTCTCTGAACCAGGGCAGCAGCGGGTGCAGGAGATCACGCGCCAGATGATATTTGTCACCCGGGTCTTTTTCGACAATTCCACCCATGGGCGCGCCTGTGATGACGCCCATGTTGCCATTGAAGGCGCGTTTGTATTCCTGATTCGTGATCAGCGAGTAGATCTTTCCGCCACTCACAAACGCGATGTGACCGGCTTCTCGCTGGCCCATGTATTCTTGCAGGAAAATGCCCTCTTCATAATTTACCAGTTTGAGCCAGGTATGGGTGTCGGCTTCGGTTTCGCTCAACACGGTGTGCACCGGACTGCGCGGTGAGCACAGCGGATTCTTGATGACATACGCACCCGGATTGTCCTTCAGAATCGCCTCCGCCTCCAATCGGTTGCGGGCCACAAACGACCTCGGAAACGGTACGCTGAATTTCTCGCACAACTGACGTGCGAAATCACGGTCGCGCTCGATGAGCATGCCATCGCCGGTGGGGGAGAGGATGGGTATGTTGAGCGCAAGAAACTCGTCGCGCCACTCTTCGAGGAACCAGTCGATGGACATGGGCAGTACGAGGTCGATATGCTTTTCACGCAGTATATCGCACGGATTTGGGTACTGCCTTGCGCAAAATGTCTCGCCTTCCAGCGTCGGGCTGTAGGTGGCGGTCTCACGTATCAGATACGTACAGACGTCTGCGCCGCCCTGTTTCAGAATGTGCAAAACGGCCTGGGTGCTGGCGCCCACCCCGAAGACCATGACTTTGAGATCAGGCATGCTTTAGTCAAAAGTTAGCTGTTTTTTGTTCTACCACGAAGGGCACGGAAGTTTAAAGTACAAAACGTTTAATCCCACATCTCTTAAAAGCTCAACACTTAAATTTATCAGAAGGCCTACTGCCGTTTAGGCGCAATAGAACAGATATTGCTCGTCAAATTATGGTTTATTACGCTCGAATAAACCAGCTTTAACAGACTTCAAAAAGATTACATTCTTTTCATTGACTTGCAAGGGAAAATTAACACAGCTTGAGAAAGCCAACTGTATACCTTCTCTATTAAGAATAGTGGTGAAACGTCTTTGTGGTGGGTTATCAGCGCACGCTACTTTAACTTGAAATCTTTGGGAACGGGAATCCGTACAAACCAGCCCGCAATCGCTACCACAGCAATGGCTGGCGCTAGCGTATAAAATGCCGGCGCATAGGAACCGGTTTTGTCAAAGACATAGGCCAGAAACCATGGTCCGATCGCCGATGCAAAAACTGTAAAAACTTGTGCTGATCCCTGAATTTTTCCCAGGTGCAACCGGCCGAATACTTTCCCCCAAGCTGTAAAAAATATGACTGCCACTACGCCACCGGCAAAACCGAGCAACCCGGCATGGCACAAAGTCTGCGCAACAGTTCGGAGAAAAGGAAACAACAGGAGGTAAACAACCACTAGAAGCATCGCGATGGACATCAATTTGCCGAGGGACCATTTGCGAGCAAGCCAGCCCGCGAGTATGTTGCCACCCAAACCGGTAATCATAAACATGGCCATGGCATAGCGGAACACCGTTTCCCCAAAGCCGAGCTGTTGCAAGATAGACTGGTTAAACAGCAATACGCCTGCGATAACCAGGTTATAGAATCCGCTGCCAATCGCAAACACCCAAAACGCCGGGGTTTTAAACGCACCTTTTAGCGTGAAGCCGACTGACGCACTTTCTTGCGATTTCGATTTCTCAGAGTTCTTTTCTGTATCCGCATCCAACCCGATAGATTCCGGGCTAGGCCGCACCAACAGGAATGCAACCGCCGCCGCGCCGAGAAGTACCCAGCCAAGGCCAGCCCAGGTAGCTCTCCAACCCAGCGACAGTACCTGGCTTTGCGTAAAGAGGATTGCCACACCAAACGCAATGCTTATAATCACCGAAAAAATCCCCATCGCTATACTCAGTCGCCGCACAAACCACTTTCCCACAATAGTCAGGCTGACGACAGAAAGGGCACTCTGACCAAGGCCGCGTGTTAGAATGAGCAAAAGCAGCAGCATGCTTGCCGTAACAACATTGCTGAACGCCAACAAAATAAAACCGAGTGCAGCCAGTATTACCGCGACCACGCTGCGGGCGCCAAAGCGGTCTATAGCCGGCCCGCACAGCAAATTAAAGGACGCCCCCAACAGAGTTGCCAAAAAATTCATTTCGCCGAAGCTGAGCCTGGTAAGACCCAAATCAGCGATCAATGGTTCAGTAATCAGGCCAATACCAACGCTGCGGCCGGGCAAAGTAGCTACCATGGCTAAGGCGGCCATCAGCAAGTTGACCCAGCCGTAATAAAATGGCAGACGGGCGGGAATTGGTTTTTTTATGTCGTTTGGGTGCGCTTGTGCGGGCATCAGAATTCCTAACTTTTGATGGGGGGAAGAAAAGAAATTGTTTCAATAAACGCCAGGAGTTGGAGATGGGTTTCATTGAAAGGGTAAAAGATGTTTCATTTATTCATATACACGCCTGGTGACTGACATCCCTCTGCTTTTCGCTCTGGACGTGCGCAAAGCTGTCTCCCCTGAGGCAGCTCAGGGCAGGCTCTTCAAAGGGAGATTATCGAAAAAAATGTTCGTAAATAATTATATTTCGCTTCCCACAATAGTCAGGCGTCCCAATCGGATTTCCTGCACTGCGATTGCCGCATGATGCTTTGGTCGAGTCGGCATTGAGATCGGAACCAGTTTCTATTTACTAATTTTAGTGAAAAAATTACGCTAATAGCAGTCTGCTTAAGCTCCAACCTATGCCACCGACGACAACTCCAAACACAACACCGACGCTCAGGCCTATCGCCACAAAACGTCGCGCCAGTTTTGATTTCGGGCCTTGCATTTGTTTCGAATGCCACGGGTTGTTCTGAATATATTTGTCTATCAGAAGCGCTGATGTACATCCATGAAGTAAGCCAGCCAGAACACTTGCAAGAAGTAAGGTCAAGAACGGTGCGTTGCTACCCAAACTCAACACAACCGTGATCCAGATGAAATATAGCAACCACCACAATGGATTCTCAAGCTTCGGTCGCATCCCGACAAAACATGAGACAAGCCCCATGCCGATGCCCGTTGATGCCAAGCTGAGCACAAGGTGCCATGAAATATCAGCCATTAGTCCATCCTCCTTCTTTCAAATAATCATATAATTTTGTCTGTGGATAAAAAAAATAAGTGCGATATTCTCACTCGACTCCTAACTAAGATCGGAAATCGGAAACGGAGTTCGGAATGCCTCGCGACAAAGTAGCAGGGTTTCGAGAAACGGTGCAGCTTTACAAGATGCGGAAGCTATTACCGAACCCTACAAATGCTTCTTCGGATAATCAAAAAACGTCACTCTGCCATTGCCCTGGCTCACTTCCCGCCACGATGCAATCTCAAAGTCGATACAGAAGATGCCGCAGGTCGGAATGTTATCGACACAGTAGTTGGTGAGATAGTTGGCCAGCATGGTGAGTCCGGGATTGTGGCCGAACAGGAAGACCGTCTCGCAGGCGGAGTCGATTTTCCGCAGCACATCCATGAGCGTCGGGACATCGGCCAGGTAGATGGCCTTGTGCGTTTGGATATTCTTGATGGGACAGCCAATTTCAGATGCCATGATTTTGGCAGTCTTGAACGCCCGCCGGGCCGGACTGGAAAGAATTAAATCGGGGTTAACTTTATGCCGGGCCAGACGCGCGCCCATGACCGGGGCATCGCGTTTGCCGCGCTTATTGAGCGGCCTTTCGAAATCGCGCAAATCCGGATCGCTCCAGCTCGATTTAGCGTGCCGGATGAGAAATAGCCGTTTCATCTCAATGCTGCCCCCTTTGTTTTTCGGTACTTTACGTCTCCGTGCTTGTGCCCGGCTTCTGACGGGTCTTTGCGGTTCTTAATCACGCTTCATCACAACGGGCTATCTTAGCAAAATGAGTCGGCGGCTGGCAGTGAAGTCGCCGGCCTCGAGTCGGTAGAAATAAATGCCGCCCGGCAACCCTCTGGCATTCCAGGCCACGCGATGTCTGCCGTCAGACATCTGCTTCGAAAGCAGCGTTTCAACCTCCTGACCCAGTAGATTGAAAATCCTTAACCGAATATGCGTGGGCTGGTCAATTAAAAACTCGAACGTCGTAGATGGGTTGAACGGATTTGGGTAGTTCTGCAGCAAAGAGACCGTACGCGGTAACGCTCGGGGCGTTGCTGGCACGGAAACCGGCAATTCGCCGAAAACGGAGTCCACGAACGCCAGAGAAATCAGAATTCGGTCGATTATCTTATCTGCGTGGCCGCCTCTGTAAGATTCAAATCGAAACGGTATGCCAAGCTCAATCAGTGAATCTTTAAAGGACGTATTGAGCGGAAAGAGCAGCAGTTCATCCTCAGTGCCGCAATCGAAATAGATCGCAAGATTCGAATTAGGCGCAAGCGTCGCTGCAATTTCTGCCGGGTTGTGCTGCTGCCATCGGGCGAAAACCGAGTCGATCAAAACACCCTGGTCATTGAGGGGAAAGTCAATGGGCGGGGATTGGCTGATATTCGGTGAAAAAGCCCCGGCCATGGAAAACGTTAGATCGGTAAAGGCGCCCTGGCCAAAAACATAGGAATACGGCGGGCCGCTGCCGTTTTCAGCCAGGACGCTGGGAATCATATCCTCAATCCGGTTGAAATCGAGCGGTCCGCTGTGCGCCGCTACGGCCCGGTAAACGTCCGGATGCTTCAAGCCCAACTTCATGGCGCCAAATCCGCCCATGGAGTGCCCGATGAGCGCCCGGCCCTCACGCACCGCAATGGTGTTGTAGGTCGAGTCGATGTAACTGACCACGTCTGCAACGATGTAAT
>SMXE01000008.1 GCA_004357015.1 Caldithrix sp. | reverse complement strand
AGCAGGAAGTGAAAACAAAATTCAGCAAGGCACAGGAGGAAAAGAAGCTACAGGAAATGTCGAAAATGCTGGGGTCCATGAAGCCAAATGTCCTGTCGCCAGTGCTGGCAAACCTGCCGGACAACCTGGTACAGATCTTTTACGACAAAGCCAAATCCAGGGATAAAGTGAAGATCTTTAACGCTCTGCCGCCGGACCGGGCAGTGAAGATACTAAAAAAAATTGTAGGGAAAACACAAACTAAGTAGGGTGAGATGTTAGCGAAAACAAACTTTGGCTCAATCAGTTTCCTGGGCGCCGGAAGTGGCCGGCAGCCCACCAGCGGGCTCATCTCCGCCAGCCCTGACGGCTTCGGCGGTGGGTTTCAGAGCATTTTCCATTCTTTGCGCAATGGCCCCCGGGCGGGTGTGGGCGGGCAAGTGGCCGCAGCGTTTGTTCCGGACATCGGGTTGGAGGGGGATGGCCTTTTGCTCAAGCCGACGATTTTTGCAGCCGACAGTTTCGGTTCCGAGCCCGCTGATTCGCTATCGGGCGACCTCCGGATGTTGCGACGCTTGCTTGGCGATCTGGTGTCGCAGGCCGGCGCTTCCGGCAAGCCCGCCACGCTGGCTTTGAAGAGCGACGCGCTTGGAGAAATGCGCTTCCGGTTTGACCCGGACAGTAAAATGCTCACCATCACGGTAGATGGCAGTTCAGAAGCAGATCTTGAGCAGGCTTTGGCCGGTCTCTTTAATCTGCTTGCGGGACTCGATATTCAGCAAGTTCAGGTTACGTCTGTGGATGGTCGGGCTGTCTCAGGCAAATTACTTGCGGGAAAAAGCCTGATGCCGGAGAGCCGACCAGTAGGAAGGGGAGATGTCGAAGGAAAGTCGCGGCATGAAGCCACGGTTGCTAAGCGCAGAGCGGAAGGCGTTACTGCGCCGAAGCCGCTTGCTGCAGAACAGACAAAGGCGAGTGCGAAGCTGGACGGTTTTGCCGATGCGGTTAAATTAGCCGACGCTGAAGTGGTTGAGCGCCTGCGCAGCGTTATTGCGGCGGCCCGCGACCTGCTACCGCGCTCTGGCCGCAAAAAAATGCACGTGGCTTTGAATTCCGAATCCAAAGGCAAGTTTGTGGTAGAAACAGAGCAGACACCGGGGCACAGCAAAAGCCGTGTGTATGTGGCCAGCCGTGACGTCGAGAAATGGCTGCGGCAACAGCTTTCCCAAAAGGGAATTCAGGTAGATGAGATCGTGGTCAGGCCCGGGAAACTTGTAAAAGGATTGCGGGCTTTTGGCAGCGAGCAACAAACGGCTTCCGCGTCGGTTGCACAGCGGCAAGTCGTCAGCGGCAACGTACCGGATGTTCCGCGACAGACGGCCGCAGCCGGGCACAAAGGCGACGCCTCAGTGTCAACGTTGCTCCGTGAGATTTCCGGCAAAGCCACGCAACTGGGTGATGGGGGCAAGGGCATTGTGCAGGAACCTGAGATGCTGTCTGCCCAGCTCAAAGATGCGCTGGCACAGGGCCGCAGTCTGAACCACGAAATCAAAATGGACAGCGCAGGGGTAGAGAAGTGGCTCGAGAAGCAATTGCAGCCCGTTCTGCAGCAGATATCGAAAGAGCGCCTCCCGGTTGAGCGTTTGGTCATCTCAAGAGACGGAATTGTGCAGAACGATCTGACGAAGCGGTTGTTGCCGCAAGCAGAGGCCGTGCGGAAGAAAGGCCCCGCAACCTTCCTTGGCAAAAGCCAAAGTCTGGCGTCTGCGCTATCCCGTGACGACGCCGGATCCTCGCTGAAAGATGAAGCGAATCTTTCCGGCGGGACGGAGACAAAGAAGCGCGGCATTCAGTTGGCCGATGAGCCTAAGGTGGATTCTCTCCGCTTTGGGGAGAGCTTTGGCGCACGTGTCGCTGCCTTTGAAGAGGGTGAGGGTGAGAAGTTGACGTTTTCATCTGCCAACGGCACAGTTCACTTTGAGTCGGTTAACGGCCGGCTGGTGGCGACAAACGCGGTGCACGCTTCCAGTATGGCCGAGACGATTCAGAAAATCTCGGAGCTTGTGGAACAACAGGCCAAATCTACAAACCACAAACTCCAAGTGCAGATGGACGTCAAGGATGTGGGCAAGGTGCTGGTGGATGCCACCAAGCAGGCTAACAAAATCAACCTGCTCATCCATGTCGAATCAACCGAGGCCAGACGCCTGCTGGAAGCACAGCTCAGGCCGCTGGTTGAGCAGATGGCGAAGGAAGGCATCGACATTGGTAAGCTGGATGTGAGTGTGCGCGACGACAGAACGGACGAGCAGGCGCGTTTCGGGTTTTCTCAGGAAAATCACGACCGGCGCGACTTCAAATCCGAGCAGGAGACAAACCGGTTCAAGGACGGCGGACAGCATTTGTTCGCGACGCCGGAGGCGGGCCGCAACCAGTTGAAGAAGAATGAAAACGGCAATCAAACGCTTGAAATATGGGCGTGATCACACTTTAAATTGGGAGTAATTCAATGAATGAAATATCAGCCGTCGGCGCAGGCGACACGCAGAACCTGTTCAGTGGTGGCAGCGCCATCATGGGGAAGGATGACTTCCTCAAGATCCTGATAACGCAGTTGCAGAATCAGGATCCATTAAGTCCGCAAAAGGCAGAGGACTTTGCTTCCCAACTTGCCGAGTTCAGCCAGTTGGAGCAGATGCAGAACATGAACGCGAATCTGCTGGACAGCATTGAGCTGGACTTGCTGCTCAACCAGGCTATCAATAACACGATGGCCACGACATTGATTGGGCGAGGTGTGCGAGCTGTCGGCAACACCATCAATCATGTACAGGGTGAGAGCACGGCAATCCACTACAACCTGGCCGGAGCGGCAAAGAAGGTCAGCATTGTGATCAAAGATGCTGACGGCAATATCGTAAATACGGTTGAGGTGTCGGGGCAGCTTGCCGGGAACCAACGTTATGAGTGGGATGGCAAAGATAGCAGCGGTGACGATGTTGCCGAGGGTATCTACACAATCTCGGTGTCAGCAGAGGATGTTGAGGGCAATGCTGTTGGAACTCAGACTTTTGTCACCGGCGTTATCGACGGAATCCGCTATGAAAATGGCAGCGCTTTTCTGCTGATCGACAATATGACGGTCAGCCTTGCCGACGTCATCGAAATCGGTTTTGGCGAATCGGACGAGGATTCGGACAATGGCGCCAGAACGGTGCGAATAAGAAATTAGGTCGCTATGAAGATTGAACATCTGGAAAAATCAGCTCATTTCCGACAGGTCAGCCAGACTGCGGGCATTCATCCGAACCGCGTTGCGCCACGCTCATTCAAGGAAGAGCTGCAGCGCAAGCTTCCCAGAGCTGAGTCTGTCAAATTCTCTGCCCACGCTGCTGAACGGCTCGCGTCCAGAAACATCGTTCTGACTGAGCGGGATCTGACTCGGCTGAACCAGGCTGTAAGTAAGATGGCCGAAAAAGGCGGAAAAGAGTCTCTGCTGGTGATGGGAGATCTGGCGTTCGTTGTGAGCGTACAGAACAAGACGATCATCACGGCGATGGAACAACAGCCTGGCAGTGACGCCAAGGTGTTCACGAATATTGATAGCGCCTTAATTATGTAATTAGAATGGACCGGACTCTGGTTGTCAGAGAGGTCCGTCCACTGTGGAACGATTGAAGCAGTGGGAGAATGAATGAATCATTTAAGTGGAGGACCGCAACTATGATGCGAGCATTATTTTCCGGGGTTTCTGGTTTGGCGAATAACCAGTTGAAGATGGATGTGATCGCTAACAACATCGCCAACATTAACACCATCGGGTTCAAAACCTCAAGAATCAGCTTTTCTGAGGAGTTGAGTCAACTCATCGGCAGCGCACAGCAGAACACGTCCGGTGGCATGCAAAATGCCGTGATGGTTGGGCTCGGTGTGCGCACAGGGTCTATTGAGCGGGACTTTTCGCAGGGCATTCTTCAGGCGACCGGCAAAAATACTGACCTGGGTATCGCCGGCGACGGCTTCTTTGTCTTGAATGATGGTCTCCGTCAACTTTTCACGCGGGCCGGCAATTTCCATTTCGACGGCAACGGCAGACTGGTGGCAGCGAACGGCTCGACGATTCAGGGCTGGACCGCGGATCAGAACGGCGAAGTGCCGCAGACCGCACCACTGGGTAACATCGTGGTAGATAGTACGCTCCTCTCACCGGCAATCGCTACGCGGAATATTTCCATTGGCGGCAACCTGGATGCGACGGCGGATCCGGTGCAGGAACAGTGGACCGCCAGCCGCACATTTACCACCACGGGCGGTGTGTCCGCTCTGGCTACCACAGAATTAAATGCGCTGGAGCAAACGACTACGCCTCTGGTGGCCGGCGACACCATCGAGATTGCCGGTACCAATTTTGATGGAACGCCAGTGACCGCTACCTTCACCTACGGCGCCGGCAACGACGGCACCACCATTCAGGACTTGATGAACATACTTGACGCCGCTTTCACTAGTACTGTCGCGTTGAACAACGGCAAGATCGAGCTCACTGATATTAATTTTGGTGAAAGTCAAACCACGATTACACTGTCAGAAGGGACGAGCAACACGGGTTCTATCACCCTCCCGGGGTTCATTAATACGGCCACAGGTTTTGAGCCTAAAACTTCAACGTCCATTGAAGTCTTTGACAGTCTGGGCGCGAAACATACGCTCAACGTGACGTTTACCAAAACCCCGAATACGCGTGAATGGAGTTTTGAGATAAAGCTTACCGGCGACGAGGTGATCACAGAAGGTAGCACAGGCACTATTGCGTTTGCAAGTGACGGAAGCCTTGAGACCATCACGTACAGTAACGGCGAATCTCTACTGCTCTTCGATCCGAACAATGGCGCTGCCGTCATGAGCGTGAATCTGGATTTTGAGAATCAGACTGGATTTAGCAGCATTACGCAATTTGCCGGCGTTTCATCCGTGCTCTTGCCATTTCAGGATGGGCAGTCTCAAGGACATTTGAGCTCGTTTGCCATCGATACCAGCGGAAAAATATTAGGCACGTTTACCAACGGGCGTAGCCGGGTGATTGCCCAACTGGCTATCGCCAAGATTAACAACCCTGAAGGTCTGCTGCCTGTGGGGGACAACACTTACATGTCATCTGCATCCACGGGGCTGCCGTTTATTGGCAAAGCCGGGGAAGATATCTCGGCTTCTATTCTTTCTGGTACGGTGGAGGCGTCTAACGTGGACCTGGCGGCAGAATTCGTTGAAATGATTATCGCGCAGCGGGCTTTCCAGGCCAATTCAAGAGTGATCACGGTGAGTGACCAGATTCTTAGTGAAGTGACGCAGCTCAAGAGATAGTCTT